>JAFDJF010000061.1 GCA_019307645.1 Deltaproteobacteria bacterium | reverse complement strand
CAAATGAGTGGTATTAGAGATAAGGTAGCCATTATTGGAATGGGCTGCACCCGTTTTGGAGAGCTTTGGGACAAGAGCCAGGAAGATCTGGTTATTGATTCCTGTTTCGAGGCCTTTGAGGATGCCGGGATCGAGTCTAAGGACATTGATGCATGCTGGCTGGGTACGGTTGACGGCGGTAACCTGGGGTCAAGACTGACAAGGATTTTGAAACTCCAGTATGTCCCTGTTACCAGGATTGAAAATCTGTGCGCGACTGGAACGGACGCATTCAGGAATGCCTGCTCGCGACAGGAACGGACGCATTCAGGAATGCCTGCTATGCAGTGGCGGCAGGCGGGTGTGAAATGGCCCTGGTATGCGGCGTAGAAAAATTGAAAGATACGGGGTATGAAGGGGCCCTGGGCGGCACCCTCGATGCCGAGTATCAGAGCAGGATTGAAGTTTCAGTGGGTCCGCCGACCATGTTCGGCGTGAGGGCTACACAATATTTTGAAGCTTACGGGCTGACCCCGGAGAAGGGCAAGGAAATCCTGTCCAAGATCGCCGTAAAGAACCATTACAACGGCGCCCGCAGCTCCAAGGCCCAGTTCCAGAAAGAAATCACCGTGGAGCAGGCCATAAAGGCCCCCGTGATTGCAGCGCCTCTGGGATTATTTGACTGCTGCGGTGTCACCGACGGCAGTGCGGCAGCAATCATTACCACACCGGAAAAAGCCAAGGAAATGGGAAAAGACTATGTCCTGGTGAAGGGTCTGGGCATGTGTAACAATGCGGCCCAGCCGGTCCTGGATGACGACTATGATTTCATCCATTTCCATGAAAACAAGATCTCTGCCCAGAGGGCCTATGACGAGGCCGGGATTACCAATCCGAGAGAAGAGATTGACGTGGCCATAGTCCATGATTGTTTCACCATTACGGAAATGATCGTTATGGAGGACCTGCAGTTCAGTAAAGAAGGCGAGGCCTGGAAAGACTACGACGAAGGCTTTTTCAGCCTTGACGGCGGGCTGCCGGTGAATACTGACGGTGGTCTCAAGTGCTTCGGCCATCCGCTGGGCGCCACGGGCCTGAGAATGCTCTATGAGGTATACAACCAGCTCCAGGGCAGATGCGGGGAGCGCCAGCTAAAGGATCCGAAAATCGGATTGACCCATAATCTGGCCGGCAACCCGGACTGTTACTGCATTGCCATTTGTATCCTGGGTAAACCGGAATAGATAACAGCTTGGACTTTTAACTGCTAATCCTCTCCTATGAGGGAGAGGGTTGCATGTCATAATAATGCCTGCGATACCCCCCGGAAATATTCCGGGGCGGTATCAGGAACTTGTTGAATTTTTGCGCGAGCACTTTGGGCTGAAGCTTGAACGAGCAGGCTGCATCATATTACCTGAACGTCAACGAAAATCGACAAACGAATTACGCTAATCGTTCATATACATCAGTTTTTCATCCAGTTGATGGATTTCATTCCAGTTTGTCAATTCATCCCCTCCCCGGATAATGCGAGGTGGCTGACGGTTCGATGGCAATGCCTCCTCGCTGCATTTCTTCCAGGTACGGCAGAAGAAAAAAGGTATAAGGTGTAAGGCTTATACCTTGTACCGTATACCTTGTACCGTATACCATCTCGGGATAGTTTAAGGAGGTTGTGTAGATGTCTGCGATTCTTGAAAAGTTCAATCAATACAGCACGCTTCCCCCCCAACCGGAGTTGCTTGAAAAATGGAAAGACGGCGGGAAGAAAATCATCGGGTGGGCGTGCAATTACCTGCCCGAGGAGATCATTCACGCTGCAGGAATGATGCCCTACAGGGTATCCGGAGGTGTGGGTGAGATAAAGATGGAGGCGGCTGATTCCGTTCTGCACATATACAGTTGTTCTTATACAAGGACCTGTCTGCAAAGATTAATTAGTGGAGACTATGATTTTCTAGATGGCTTTTTAAACTGTGGTACATGCGACGGCATGCGGCGTTTGGGAGATGCCTGGGAGAGCAAATCGGTTGATGCCAAGATCCCCCTTCCATACTCGATATGTGTGCCCCATAAATTTCACGAAAAGGCCGAAAAGCTGTATGCGGATGAATTTACAAAGCTCCGAGGGATTCTTGAAAAAGAATACGATTGCAGTATCACGGATGAAGCCCTTGCGGAATCCATTACTCTTTACAATTACACCAGAATACTGATGAAAAGGCTTTATGATTTACGAAAATCAGACACCCCTCCTGTTTCCGGTTATGAGGTCCAGGAGGTGTTGAATGCCGCCGTTGCAATGCCGCGGGAGGAATTTAACCCGCTTTTGGAAGACTTTCTGAGAGAAATCGAGAAACGGCCGGGCATTGACGGTGACAGGCCCCGATTGATGATTAACGGCAGCATCATGAACAACCCGGGCTTTATCAAGGGAATCGAAGATCTCGGCGCCAATCTGGTTGTTGATTCCCTGTGTAACGGAGCACGATACTTCTGGGGTGAGGTGGACCTGGAATCCTTTGACAATCCCATTGATGCGCTTGCAAGTTACTATCTGCAGAAACTCCCCTGTCCGCGTGTGGCCCCGCCTGAAAAGAGGTTTGAATTTATAAACAGCCTGGTGAAGGAGTTCCGGGTAGAGGGCGTTATCTCCGAGATCGTCAGATATTGCTCCATACACATCTATGATGAGCCCAGGGTCAAAGCCAGACTCGAAGATATCGGTGTTCCTGCCCTGACCCTGGAAAAAGAATACACCGAAGACATCAGCGGGCAGGTGAAAACAAGGGTTCAGGCCTTCATAGAAATGTTGAGAGAGAGGAGGGCGGAATAGTGAGAAGAATAACCCAATTCGATAATTCCGTATGGGATAAAGGTATAGAGGTCTGGAAATCCATTCTGGAATACCGAAGGGCAAACAAGAATCCTTCGAACAGCCAGCTTGAATATTTCAACCTTTACATAGACTACCTTGAAAAGCTTCAAAGGGCGCGCGATGAAGGGGACTTTATTGTGGCCCATAACACCAGTATTCCGGCAGAGATTTTTTATGCCATGGATATGGTTCCCTATCTGCTGGTGGGGACCTGTTTTGCCATAACACAATGCGTCAGGCAGCATCCCAAGTTCATGGAGATCGCTAAGGAATTTGGAATGTCAGATGATACGTGCAGCGCTCACAGAAATATCATTGCGCATGCTGTTCAGGGTGTTCTGCCAAAGCCCGATGTGTTTGTTGACATCGGCTGTGTATGCGATGCCTTTTCAAGCTCTACGGGCATCGCAAGTGACCTGTATGGGGTTGAATGCTTTAAGGTGGACGCGCCTTATTATAATGACGAAAAATCCATTGAATATCTTGCCAATGAGTATAAAGAGCTGATCCAGTTTCTGGAACAAAAGAGCGGGCGGAAGATGGACTGGGACAGGCTGGTTGAAATGCTGCACAATTCCCAGAAGATGATCGATCTCGCGCGCGAAGTCTGGGAAATCAGAAAGGCGGTTCCCACGCCCATGGACAACCGTCGGGCCTGGGAGACCAACTGGATCAACTGGTTCTTTTCCGGCACTCCTGAAGGTGTCAGGTATTGGGAGGTCCTGAGGGATGAGTTGAAGGATCGGGTGGAAAGAGGTGTTGGCGCCTATCCTGACGTGGAAGAGAGATTCAGGATACTTGATCTGTGCATGGCCCCTGCCTTTGATCTGGGGGTGCTGGAATGGATGCAGGAAGAGTGGGGCGCCAATATCGTGGCAGAAGAATATATCTACTACGCGCCGGATCTGAAGCTGGAGCCTGAAAATCCCCTTGAGACCATGGCAGTGCGGTGGTTTGAAGGGCCGCTGTTCTGCCTGTTTCAGGGACGGCTTGACATATATAGCAAGGCCGTTGTTCAGTCGGCTGAAGAATTCAAGATTGACGGCGCCATCTGGTGGGATCAAAAGGCCTGCAGACAGGCCGGTGTTATCAAGATAATCCAGGATAGCCTGGAAAGAGAGGCCGGTGTGCCTGTAGGGCGGATCGATGTGGATATCACTGATCCCGGTTATGTGGGTAAAGAAGAACTGAGAAGCCAGTTGACCACATTTTTTGAGATCCTCGAATCAAGAAAAGGGTAGCCGTTTTTTTACCTTACACCTTAAGCATGAGAGTTTTTCCGTGAAAGCCCTGGGTATTGATGTCGGATCGTTGGAGACCAAAGTCGTCATCCTTGAAAACGGCCAAGTCATGCATCGTCATCTGATAAGCATGTCAGCAAAAGGGGAGGTCATTGCGCAGACGGCCATTGCTGAGGCGCTTGCCGGCTGCAATCTGACAAAAGAGGATATCGATTCCAGCATACTTACCAGTCACATCAGGATGGAGGCGGGATTTGTTGACAGCAGGAAGAACTTTCTTGTATGCCTTGGGCGCGGGTCAGTGTCTCTGGTTCCGGACGCGAAAACAATTATTGACGTTGGCGCGGAAAATGTTTCTATAGTAAGTCTGGATAAAAACGGTAAGATCAGGGACTATGCCCGGAACGACAAATGCGCGGCAGGAAGCGGTGTTTTTCTGGAGGCCATGGCCAAGATGATGGGCCTGACCCTGGAAGATATGATTTCCCAGGCCATGAAAGCTGAGAAGGGCGCCCCTATTGCCAGTACCTGTACGGTTTTTGCCGAGCAGGAGGTCCTCTCAACCGTTTTTGAAGCTGATCCGCCTTCAAGGAGTGAAATCCTGGCAGGCGTCCATGATGCCCTGGCGTCCCGGGTGGTTGGCCTGGCAATGAATGTTGGCATAAAACCTCCCATTCTTTTGTGCGGGGGAGTGGCCAACAACAGGGCATTTGTGAAAAGCATGAATGAGCAGATTGACGTAGGAGTATTGGTGCCCGAGTCCCCGCAGTTTGTTGCCGCGCTGGGGGCGGCGTTGATGGGGCTGTAATATTTTGGATCTGGGATTTTGGATTTAGTGGATCGAACTCCATAAGTGTCCCATTTATCCCCAATCTAAAATCCCCAATCTAAAATCCCCAATCCAAAATCCAAAATCAAAGGAGTTTCTCTTGGCCGTTGCCGGTGTCGACATAGGTTCACGCACAATAAAGGCCGTTATCATGGAAGAAGGAAAAATCATTTCTTCTTTTATTAATGATTCCATCCTTCAGGGGGCACAGGCGGCTCTTGATACTTTGTCAGAGGCCCTTAAGTCGGCAGGATTAAAGCAGGATGATCTTCAACAGATGGTGGCAACCGGTTATGGCCGGTTTCAGTTTCCCGGGAGTGAAAAGCATATCTCAGAGATTTCCTGCCATGCCAGGGGGGTTCACTGGTATAACCCGGAAGTGAGGACGATCCTGGATATCGGGGGACAGGATTCAAAGGCAATCAACTGTGATGAAAAAGGAAGACTCGAAAATTTTGTTTTAAACAGCAAATGCGCCGGCGGTACAGGCAGGTTTCTGGAAGTAATTGCCGATTTGCTGGATGTTTCGATAGGTGAACTGGGTGAGCTTTCTCAAAGATCGACTAAGGATATCTCTTTCAGCACGGTGTGTGTCATATTTGCCAAAACAGAGGCCTTGAATATGCTACGGGAGGGGGTGGAAAAGAGCGATATCGCAGCCGGTCTCCACAACTCCATTGCTACGGTTACCTCTACCATGCTGCACAAGATATCACTGAAAAAAGAATTCAGCCTGACCGGCGGTGTGGCCAAAAATATTGGTGTGATCGAAAAAATTGGCAATAAGACAGGCATGGTTCCCTATATCTGCCCTGAACCACAACTTGTGGGTGCAATTGGGGCCGCTTTGTTTGCAGAAGGAAGGCTGAAAAGGGGTGAATAGTCCGGAGGAAGGCATGCTAAAAAGATTGAACATCGAACACTGAACGTCCAACATCGAACATCGAATGGGAAAAGATGAAGAAACAGCCTTATGATCTGGAAAAAAGGCTGATTGAGTATACAAAGGAATTAATTAAAATTTTTGTTGCGAGTATCAAGACGGCAAAAAAGAAATAGTCATTCAAGGGTTGTCATCGGATTTTTGAAATAAAATGAAATTGCAGAGCGGAGCGACATTATTATTCGATGTTCGACGTTGGAAGTTCGATGTTCGACGTTCATTTACTAAAACCACCCCTTAAGGCATAAATGTAACCTGTGAATTTCTAGAAACAACTTAGCGCTTACGGGACGGAACCCCGCCCTACCGATGTTGGACTTAGGGCTCGCGCCAAAAATGTGAATTTATTTTTGTGTGAACCCTTAAATACTGCTGAAATGAAAAAATTCTTCAATCCCGCATCTGTTGCCGTAGTCGGAGCAAGCAAACGCAGGGGAGGTTCGCAAACGATCCGGAATCTACTTTTCGGTTATGACGGGGACATCTTCCTCGTAAACCCACGCCACAAAGAAATCCATGGACTTCCCTGTTTCCCCTCTATTGATGATATCCCATCTCCTGTTGATCTGGCGATTCTTATTGTGCCGGCGCCTGTTGTTCCGTCTGTACTTGAGGCCTGCGCACGTAAAGGCGTTTTTCGGGTTATGATCGAAAGCGGAGGCTATGCCGAGGTCGGGGATGCGGGGAAAAAAATCCAGGACCAATGCCTGGCCATTGCCAGAGAGGCCGGAATCCGGATCTGGGGCCCCAATTGTATGGGTCTGGTGGATATCCCCGGCAGAAATTTTCTTACATTCATGAGCCCCCGCATTTATGAGGACAATATCATAGACGGGCGTGTGTCACTTATTGTCCAGAGCGGGATGCTTTCTGCCGGTTTTCTGGTGGACCTTATGAGCCAGAGAAATATCGGAGTGTGTAAGATATGCTCCATCGGAAACAAGGCGGATATAGACGAGTGCGACGTGCTGCCCTACCTTTTGGATGATCCTGAAACCAGTGTCGTGGCCTTGTATCTGGAATCTATCCCACGGGGCAGGCTTCTGGTGGAGATATTAAGAAAGGCGGGCAAGCCGGTTGTTGTTTTGAAGGGGGGGAAGAGTAAGCTCGGGGCACGGGCTGCCATGAGCCACACGGCCAGCCTGGCTGGTGATGCACGCCTCCTGTCTGATGTCTTGGAATCCGCAGGTGTAACACTTGCAACCGATTTTCACCAGATGGTCGATCTTGCCAGGGCCTTGGCGATAACCCCGGGCATTCCGTCTGCCTGCCGGATAGCCGTTGTTTCATTCAGCGGTGCAGCGGGAATACTGTCATGTGACCTGCTGGAAAAATATGGTCTTGGCGTTTCACCTTTTTCAAGTGATACAATATCATCCCTGGAAGACCTGTATCCTGGCTGGATGCCGGTAGGCAACCCGGTGGATCTTTTCCCTGCCATGGAACTCCACTGGCGGGAATCCCCTGTCGCGCAGGCAGTATCTATTCTGCTGAAAGATCCGAACGTGGATGTGCTGCTGGTTTACTTTGTTGCGGGACTGGGTGGGGAAAAGCTTGATCTCGCCGGATTGAAGAAAAAGGCTGATCAGGAGGGGAAGGTTATTGTATTCTGGTTGCTTGGGAGACATAAGGCCCAGAGGGAATTTCGTCTTTCGGCACAGGAATGTGGAATTCTGGTCTATGACGAGATATCAAGGGCTATTGAGTGCTTGTCCGCGGCTGCGCGCTTTCAAGGTTATGAAACATCAAAGACAGGTAAAGATGATATTGTTTCATCCCGGACTGGTTCTGAATCTGTCAAAACGGTTAATTCCCTTCCTCAAGCAGGCGTACTGGATGAATATGAAAGCAAGAAAATCCTGAAAAACAGGCGCATTCCGGTTGTAGATGAGCGCATTGTGACGACCGTGGCGGAAGCAAAAACCGCGGTCTATGAAATGGGTTTCCCAGTTGTTTTAAAGGGGCTGCTTCCAGGTGAGATACACAAAACAGATCTTGGCCTGGTGAAACTGGGAATCGCCAACCAGAGAGATCTGGATGAGGCCTTTCAGGATGTCAGAAAAAAGCTGGACGGCCATGGAAAAATTCTTATCCAGAGCCAGATTGACACAGACTATGAATTGGTTGCCGGTTTCTTGCGGGATGCCCAGTTCGGGCCCTGCGTCATGTTTGGGTTAGGGGGCATCTTTTCCGAACTCCAGCCCGATGTCCGGTTCGCCCTCGCTCCCATAAAGCATTCTGAGGCGCTAAAACTCATGGATCAGATTCGGGGAAAAAAGATCCTGACCGGTTTCAGGGGAGTAACACCTTTGAAAATAGACGCAATGGCTGACCTGATTGTCCGGCTGAGCCATCTGGGCGCAGACAACCCAGACATTGAACAGATAGACATAAACCCAGTGGCGATCACAGCGGGAAACCCCGTGGCCGTGGATGCCACCATGATCCTCAGGTCTGAACGGATTCATTTAAAATAAATAATGGGTATATTGAATACCTATATTATGCCCAATCAAACAGTATTGATTAACGGAAGATTGTCTGCTAGCAAATGAACGCATGCAAACAGTTAATCCCGAATCAAAATATCTTTTCAGAAAGGTTCGGTAGGGAAGACAGAAAAAATTGGCATTTATTCCCTCAAAAGGCATAAGTTAACAAGCAATTGTTTGGGTTTTCCCGTTGACAATATTGAGCTAAATGAAATAGAAGCCTGCATCTTAATTTAATTTTAACCATTATCCAGCGTTCAAATTTTCTCAAAGAGAGGGACTGTAATGAGAATTTCCAG
>JAFDJF010000060.1 GCA_019307645.1 Deltaproteobacteria bacterium | reverse complement strand
GGCACAGCCGATGACAGGTGCAATAAAGACTTTGGGAGAGGCTGCGCCGCAAGAATTTCAAAGGCTACGGTGCCGTCATTAAAGGCGCTATAGATATTTGTGGGCTTTTCAAAAGAGACCCCCACGGCTTGACAATCCAGGTATGTTTGTCATAAAGCTAAACTGTTATAAAAAACAAAAATCGAAAAAATAGTTCCAGTGAATTTATTGACTTCAAAATGCAGCTTGTCATCCAATTGTCCGCTTAACAATGCCTAGGAGCTTATCTTCATCAAAAGGTTTTCTAATAACTGCAACCGCGTCCTTTATCGCGTGCTTAGGATCTGAGATCCCACTGATGACAATAATGGGTATATCCTTGCGGTCCTCATTCTTTACCATTTTGCGGTAAAATCTAGGTCCCCATTCTTTTGGCATTTCTAAATCAAGCGTTATTAGATCTGGCTTTATTCGTTTAACGATATCCTCCGCTTCAATGCCATCATGGGCAACAATGGTCTCGTATCCATTATCGTCAAAAAGTGTCTTAAGATAGTTAACAATAATCGGGTCATCATCTATGACTAGAATTTTTTTTGCCATGGCTGACCTCCTTTAATTGTGATTCATTGTGATTCATGAAATATCTTTGATCAAGGGCACGGTCTTAACATATTATTCAGCGTCATGATATATTTTTGGAATCTTTATGCTGAAGTGTGCCCCCTTTCCCTTTGCTGAATTTACGTTTATTGTCCCGCCGTGCTGCTTAATGATGTTATTTGAAATGAACAGACCAAAACCGGTTCCTTTGCCGCCCTTGGATGAGTAAAAAAGGTTGAAGATCTTTTCCATCGTATCACCGTCCATGCCGATCCCGTCATCCTGAATCTCAATAATGACATTTTTTTGGTCACTTTTTATACTAAAAACAATTTTGTGTGACTCCTTTAACTCATCTTCAAGACAGGCATCAACGGCATTATCAAAGATGTTTATCAGGGCCGAGCGCAGAGGATCGGCATCCACTTCAAATTCCTGCGGCGCTTCACCAAAATCTCGAATAAACCGGATTTGACGGTCCTTGACTTTTGCCTCAACTACATCGGCCAGGTCGTTCGCAAATGAAACGACCTCAACAGGCTCCCTTGTCAAGCCCCTTTCTTTTGCATAAAAAAGGATGTCCAGCATCATTTTGCGAATGCGCCCGGAAATCAACTTGACAACATCAAAACCCTCTTTGATCTTTACCGGGTCATTCTTTTTTAGACCTGAATTAAGGAAATAAATTCCACCGTCAAGGCTGGTGAGAAGTCCCTTGATATTATGGGATATGGATCCAATCATGATGCCCAGGGACGAAAGATGATCCTGAAGTTCCGTTTTTTCACGGACGAGGGCCTCCAGATTAGCAGTATATTCCTTGAGCTTCTGCTCCATAAAGATTTTGTCATGAACCCTTTTGAGTGCGATATCCAGCGCGTTGACGTTAATGGGTTTTGTGATAAAATCGATGGCCTCATGTTGAAGGCTTTTAATGGCTAATTCCATATCTCCGTGACCTGTGATCATGACGACTTGGGTATCAGGATTTTCCTTTTTGATTTGACAAAGCAATTCGATTCCGTCAATGCCAGGCATCTTAATGTCTGTCAGGACGATGGGCGGATTTACTTCTCGGAAAATACGCAGCGCCTCTTTACCATTTTCCGCGGAATAGACCTCATAGCCCATATCTGAGAGTGAAAGGCTCAGGACTTCACGAATATCCGCTTCATCATCTACAAGTAATATGGAATGCTGTTTGTCTTTCTTCTGATTCATGATGTTTGTCCGGTCATGGCTGAAGGAGGTTATGGTGTCGGTTTTGAATCCGGTATGGGGAATCTGATGATAAAACATGCCCCGTTGCCGCTCTCAGACAAGACCTCTATGCTGCCATTGCATTCTTTTATTATACCATAACTGATGGAAAGGCCAAGCCCGGTCCCTTTGCCCACCTCTTTTGTTGTAAAAAACGGTTCAAAAATCTTTTCTGAAAGTGTTTCGGGGATACCTATACCCGTATCCCTTATCTCAACGACTACATTTTTTCGCTCTGTCCTGGTTTTGATGACAATTTGATCATTATCATTCTTACGGCCTGTATTGTCCCATTTTTTTTCAATTGCATCCCTGGCGTTCACAAGAAGATTGATAAAAACCTGTTCCAGCCGGCCTGGATCCGCCATGATCCTGGGCAGGTCATCCTGTGCGTCCCACACCAGTTGGATGCCCCTTACTTTCAGTTGCTGACTGAATATTTCAAATGTGTGCTCCAGGATTTCATTGATATGGACTCTTTCCAGGTCCATCTCGGTTTTTCGCGCGAACTGCCGCATATGATTAATAATTTTTGATGCACGGTCCACGTTGCTGTCCACCTTCACCAGCATGGTGGAAAGTGTATCATCCGCAATTTTTTCATGTTTATTCATTTTTTTGATAAAAAAACTGCTGACCGTTTTTATGACTGAAAGAGGTTGATTGAGTTCATGGGCGACACCTGTAGCCATTTCTCCCAGAGTTGCCAGCTTACTCGCCTGAATTAACTGCTGTTCCGTTTCAAGTCGCTTCGTAATATCGCTGATGGTGACCAGAAGCACTTTTCCCCTCGGGGATTCTGATGGCGAAATCCTGATGTTGACATAAATAAGGGTTCCGTCCTTTTTCTGATGTTTCGCTTTATTGATAACAGCGGTTGTCTTTATCCTGGATGACTGTATGGCCGGATCTTTGTCCTGGAACAGTTCCGGAAACGATTCATTAATAATTTCCTCTCTTGTGTACCCGTAAACCGTCGTCACCATATGGTTACAGTCAAGGATGGCCAGCGTGTTAAAATCCAGCACAAAGACGGGGTTTGGGATATTATTAAATATGGCGTGATACTTTTTTTCCGATTGTTCCAGCTTCTCTTCAAGCTCTTTACTGGGCGTGATATCCAGGTTCATTTCAACGGCAGCAACGATCTCACCTTTGTAATTTTTAATCGGAGATGTTCTGGTAATCCAGTGCGTCTTCGTCCCGTCCTTGTTAAGACCTGTTTCTTCGCTGTAATGGGGTTTGCCATCCTGAAACGTCTTTTCGACCGGGCAATTCCGACATTTTTTATCGCGACCTTTGTAGGCCGTGTAACAGTACATCCCCGGCTCAGGGTTGAACATTTCGGCAAATTCGCGGTTGTACCGGACCAGTCTGTAGTCCCTGTCATGGACGGTAATGAGGCAGGGGACGCGCTCAAACAAATTCTGGTATTCATCCCTTTGCATATTCAGCTTGGCCTGTTTAGCTGCGATTTTCCTGCCCATGGTTTCAATTGCATGCGCAAGCCGACCCATTTCGTCGTCCTGTTGAATATCGACGACACCATAGTCTTCGCCCCTGGCTAACCGTTTTGTCGCGTCGATCAATTTTCGGATAGGTTTGTTTACAAATTTCAGAACAACCAGGTAGATCATTGTGGATGTGAATAAGAAAGCTAAACATGCCAGACCGATTATACCCTTTTCCGTTTTGGCAATTTCAAGGTCTGTTTTTTCAAGGGATACAACCACGTCAAGTGTACCAAGAATGGTCTTATCTTCCGGATGGACATGACATCCATTTGCCGCACATCCGGGTTGATTGCGGATGGGACTGATAATTCCCAAAAGACGATAGCCCTGCGGGGAATCAAAAATGCGCATTCTTTCAGAGGGGTCAAGGTCCGACAGGGGGGGGGCCATATGGTGGCATGCATCGCATGCAGTTGATTTTATACTCGTGATTTGATCAACTTCCTCGGTCTTATTTGAAAATTTTATTGTCCCTTCTTTATTGTATATACGGATCGTTTCAAAGTCCTGCTGTCTGGCAATATTTCTGACAATCTGGTTGATATCATCACGTGCATTACGCATCATGGCATACTGGGTGGCCAGTTTAATGGTGTTGGTTAGTCTATCCGAGGCGGCAAAAATATTGGCCATCAATTTCTTTTGCTGGTATTGGGTATTGAAATATGCCCAGACCGTTATGGTCAACAGGAGGGTAAGTCCTACTGCGACAACCAGTTTGGTGGCAAGGCTGTATCTTATATTTTTTAAACACCCCATCTTCGTCTCAATATCTGGCATAAGTGGATATTTAACAGGTTAGACAAATTTGACGATCTCGTAAAACGTTATCCCTCCGGTAAAAACCGGAGTCCAGACAATATGGAACTAGTTGATATAATTTGATTCCGGCTGAAATTTATCCCGAACTAGCTTCGGGGCCGGAATGACAAAAAATGGTAACAGTTTAGATTATGACAAACATACCCGGATTGTCAGGCTGTGGGGGTGGCGCTTCTAATGACGGCACCGTAGCCTTGAAATTCTTGCGGCGCAGCCTCTCCCGAAGTCTTTATTGCACCTGTCATCGGTTGTGCCTTGGTTGTGTCCAGGAACGATGACTGAGCTGGCGTGTTATAACCTTGGCAGAATTCTGTTGTGGACTTTTCAAAAGAGATCTCCACGGCCTGACTTACATTTGTTTAAAAAGCTAAACTGTTACAAAAAATGATATTTCCCGACTACTTACGGGGCCGTCAATGCATTAGCTTTTTTTGAAATCTTTTTGAAATGGAGAGATTAAATTCAAGTCCCAGGTCCTTCTCAGATAAATCAAGGGCCAGACCTATGAGCTGAGGGAGGTACAGAATTGTAATATTTAGATCTTCCCGGCGCACATGGGAGGCTTTTTTCTGATAGGCTTCAAGGTTCATTTGACACATGGGACATACGGTGACAATGGCGTCAGCTCCCCTGGCCCCTTCTAAAATGGCTGAAACCAGCTCTATGCCCACCTCCATTTTGGTACTCATATGGGATGCACCACAGCATTTAGCACCCATTTCCCAGGGATGGACCTGTGCACCCAATGCCTTGATGATCGGCTCCATGGACCGCGGATTTTCCGGATCATCGAACACGGGATAGGGTCGAAGGCATTGACATCCGTAGTAGGGTGCAATACTCAGGTCGGAAAGGCGTTTTTTTACCATGGGAAGGATGGTATCAACACCCATATCGTTGATGATGACATCCAGGATATGCCTGACGCGTATCCGACCTTTCAACTCCAGCTGCTCTTCTAACAGAACCGTATTGACTTTTTTGAAAAGCTCCGGGTCTGTGCGGATTTTCTCTTCCACTTTTTTTAGGTTTAAATAACATGCACTACAGGGCACCAGGATGTCTCGGGTCTCTTCCATTTTCTCTGCAAGAGCAAGATTTCGGGCAGAAAGGGCAAGGGAAAGCAGAAAACTAACCGGCTCCGCAGCGGTGGCGCCGCAGCAGGTCCAGTCTTCCAGCTCCAGAAGGTCTGCACCGGCAGCCTTCATCAATGCCCGGGTAGAAATATCGTATTCACGGGCCGTTCCCTGCAAAGAGCAACCCGGATAATAGATATATTTCATTGTTGTTCCTCCAGTTCCGCGACCTTACGGAATATTGCGTCCAGCGGGGCGTGTCCTTTTGAAGGGATCTCCAAAGTGACTTTTCTTTTCTTCATCAGCTTTATTCCTAGAGGCGCAAAACGAAGCGGAATGATGGGGTTTTTCATGGCGGAAAAATACAGCGTCATAAATTCCATCTCCCTGACACGACCATGACGGCGAACACTCTCTATGAAATTTTTACAGAAAAGGGTGGTTTGCCGGTACAATGCCAGATCCTCTCTTGATGCGATCTGTTTGAGTGCCCCCATGGCCTCTGTAAGCGGAAGCCCCCTCGGACACCTGAGCGTACAGCAGTAACAGGATGAGCACAGGGTGAACGTCTTACTTTTAAAGATTTCATCCTTTTGCCCCATCAGGACCATGCGCCACATCTTCCGGGGGGTGTAATCCATGGCAAAGGCGTTGGGGCACGACCCGGTGCAGGTTCCGCACTGGATACAGGTCCGGACCATGTCCTGTATGGGTGCCAGAGGGTCCGATGGGTCAACGGTTATGCTCTCCGGCGTGATCTCATTTGTCTTGTCCATGCAGGATCTCCTTAAAATAATGCGGCATCGATGACCTCCAGCATTTGCTGCTTTTGAAAACCTTCCAGGGTCGATGCACTATTGGGGCAAACCGTGGCGCAGGAACCGCAACCCTGGCACATGACCGGATTGATTATGACCTGACCCAGATCTTCATCCAGGGTCCTGGCCCCGTAGGGACATGCATCGATACACTTTTCACAAAGGCAGCAGAGGCTGTGGTGAATTTTTGCAACGACTTTTCCCGCCGGAAGGTTTTTCCGGGCAAGGATTTTGAGTGAACGCTGGGCCGCAGCCTCAGCTGTTGCAATGGTTTCCGGGATGGTGCGCGGAGAATGCGCCAGTCCACAGGCGAAAATGCCCTCTTTGAGTGAATCCACGGGCCGCCACTTGGTTTCTGCTTCTTGAAAAAAACCATCCTGGTCAACGGTTGCACCAAACGTTTCCACCAGGTCAACCGGCAAGGTCGGAACCACACCCGATGCAAGAACAACAAGGTCGGAGTCTATTGCCATATCCTGGCCGATTATGGGTTCAAAGACGGTTACACGGACAGACCCATCCGTTGACTGGACCCGGGGCTTTTTGTCCAACTCGTACTGGACAAAAACCACCTCCGCATTGCGCGCCCGGGTGAAATAGGTCTCTGAGAACCCATAGGTCATCATATCCCGATAGAGGATGTAAACGGCAATGTCGGGGTTCTGTTCCTTTAAATACAAGGCGTGTTTCAGCGCGGAATTACAGCAAACCCGGCTGCAATAATTTCTGGGCTCTTCTCTACAGTCAGCACACTGGATCATGACAACCGATTTCAATGCTGCCGGATCTATCGTGTTGTCGTTTAACTTGATTTCCAGTTCCATGTGCGTGACAATCGCGTCGGTTGTACCGCAACCATAAGATGTGCAGGGAGCCTCTGTCCCGCCGGTGGAAAAAATGGTCACCCCATGCTCCAGGGAGTGTACCTTACCTTCGGTGTTTTCGATGGTCGTAAAAAAACGTCCTACCTCACCATAGGATGAAACCACCTGTGTCTGGGTATGGACCGTGATGAGCGGATGTTTTTGAATCTTTTGACGGAGTTCGTCAAGGAACATTCGCGTCTCGTGTCCTTCAATCGTGCGTTTCAGCCATATAAGGTTCCCTCCCAACTGATCGGTCTTTTCGACCAGAAATACCTTGAACCCATGATCTGCGATCGCGAGGGCTGCCGTCATCCCGGCAATGCCGGCGCCGATAACCAGGGCCTGTTGACTGATCCGAACAGTGGCAACAGGAGACGGATCAACACGTTTCAGTCGGGTAATCCCCATCTCAAGGGTGCTCATTATCAACGCGCTGAGCTCTTTCTGATTCTCTTCAGTTGAGGAAAATGAAGGGGTTCGAATGTCAACAACATCCATCAGTGAGGCAGACAGACCCGTTTGTTGCGCCAGTTCACGGAGCTTTCGTGTATAGACATACGGAAGACAGGCACCAATAAGAAGCCGGTTCGGTTTATGTTCTTCCACGAGTTTTGAGAGCGCATCCCAGCCATTGGCCGTGCAGGTCTGCTCCAGGAATTCAATCCTGTCTACCACGGGGTCGGCTGTCAAACGGGCCATGATTTCCTGCTTGTTCAGTTGTTCTGAAAGCCCGCCATTACAGGTGCATATGGCCACCAAAATCCTCGGAACCTCACGCGAGACATCAACGGTTTTGGTCTCAGATTCAGGCTCCGGGGTAAGTGCCCCGCCGGATGCATGGATGACGCGCGAAGCGGAAAGGGCCGCAGCAGAGGCCTGTATCACCGAATCGCTGATGTCTTTCAGACCGGCAAAAGCACCCCCCACGACAATCCCCTCACGGCTTGTTTGATTCAGGGAAAAGGGCTCGGTCTCGATGAATCCAAATGGGTTGAGCCCAATTTCCATCAGCTCTGCAAGTTCGGCTGTACCCTTGGCAGGCCTCTGGCCGACTGCGAGTACGACCATATCCTGTTGGGATTCCTGGATGGTCCCACTTTGATCCATATAACGAATGATCAGATCACCGCTGTTTTTGGCCGTGGCCACCGAATGAACGCGCCCCCTTTCAAAACATACCCCCCCCTGCGTTTCAGCCTGATCACGGTATCTCTGATAGGATTTCCCAAAGGTTCGCATATCCATATAAAACAGGGTTGTTTCCAACTTCCCGCCTGTTTTTTCTTTGGCTACCAGGGCCTCCTTTATGGCATACATTGGAGCAGAAGTCCGCATCGGCCTGTAAATCCCTGGATCCCACGCATTGTATCCAGGCCACCTTACGGATGGGTTCCCCGTCAAAGGGACGCACCAGTTTGCCCTGGCTGGGTCCACTGCCGCTAAAGATCCTTTCAAATTCCAGGCTTGTCACAACGTTGGGAAATTCACCATAACCATAGAGGTTTTTGCCGTCAGCAGGATCATAATAATCCGTGCCGCCACAAAGAACCAGTGCCTCAACTTCCAGCTGACGACCTTGAGCGACTTCAAGATCTTCATATATCCTGAGGGTCATGGGAATGAGCGTATCCAGGTCAAAGGGTTTGACAAGGTAGTCCAGTGCCCCGATTTTCATCGCCTCTACGGCCGTTTCAACCGTTGCATAAGCGGTCATCATGACCACGGTTAAATCCGGGAAGGCTTCTTTTGCCTTTTTAAGCACCTCAACGCCATCCATTCCCGGCATCTTGATGTCTGTGAGCATCAGGTGATACTGTTTTTCATTCAGCATTTCCAGCGCATCAGGTCCTGATTCGGCCGCATCAACCGTGAAGCCCTCTTCTTTCAGCCATTCCTTGAGCGAGTCACGAACAATCAGTTCGTCGTCTACAACCAAGATCCGGAATTTTTCGCGTTCCTGTTCAGACAGCCGGATGGCACCTGTGGGACAGACCTTTTCACATTCCCCGCATCGGGTGCAGGTACTGAAGTCAATAATATACGGGTTTGGAAGGGCATGAGGGACAGGAAGATAGATGGCCTTTCTTGAAACAAAGCCGGTATTAAAAAGATCCGGGACCTCTACCGGACAGACATCTGCACACCGTCCGCATCCCATGCAAAGTTCAGGATCAACCCAGCTCGGCTTTTGACGCAGTGTGACCTGGTAATTTCCAGGTTCCCCCTGTACGGAAAGCAGATCAGTGGAAAGCAGAATGTCGATGTTTTCGTGAAAGAGGCCTTTCCGCAGACAATACTGTGACGAATTATCTCGATCCACAAGGGGTAGCATTTTGCACATGCCGCAGTGGTTGGAAGGAAACTGGTAATCAAGCTGACTGAGGATGCCCCCCATATGAGGTGAGCGGTCAATGAGGGTTACCCCGTATCCGGTTTCAGCCAAATCAAGAGCAGCCCGGATTCCGCTGATCCCAGCGCCCACCACCAGGGCCTTGCCAATTTTTTTGAGCATGATAAATCTCCAAGTCTACTTTTTAAAGGTCTTGGATGCTATTAATCAATTCCTACTACATCTGCAAATTCTTCTTCACGGAATACAGACAAAGGCGGGGCCTCATTAATGTCTCGTCCTGCCTCATAGTCAAATGCCGCCTGTGTCCGTTGTGCGATAGTCCTGAAAAGTTCCATAACAGGGATGTCATTGGGGCAGGCGTTTGAACATTGTCCGCACCCGACACAGGCCGTACTTATGTGGGCCAGCCGGGTGATATGGTAGAATACCGTGTCTGTCGGCATCTTAATGGTCCCTTTTCGCCTGGACCATTGAAGATATTGTGAGGGATCATGGTTAAAAACGTCCGTGACAAAAACACATTCCTTACAATAGCAGACCGGGCAGGCAACCCTGCAGTTATAGCAATTCACGCAGTTGGCCAAATAGACGGTTAATTTTTCCAGGTCGTCGGTTGCTTCGCTGGTTTCCGCAAACATTTGATCGCGAAAGGCCGTCCGCTCGGCCAGCAGGGCGTCTATCGCCTCTTTTCTTGTGGAAGGCTCTTTGGTGGATTTTAAATTCAGCCGGCCGAGAAGCTCTTCGCCCGCAGTGCTTTGAGACTGCACCAGGAGATGATCCCCCGTATCCACACCGAACAGCCCGATAAGGATATCCGCACCCGTCGGAACAGGGTGCTCACAGGCCTTGCAGGCCGAGGAAAGATCAATGTCCCCAATCTGACTGCCTTTTCCTGACAGAACACTTTTGTAATATCGGACTGTGGATTCATTCAGGTCATCACCCACAAATCGAAAATAATCCGTATTGCCGTACGCCCCCAGACAATCCAGCCCTACCATCACCAAATCATCTGTTTTGCCCTGGTTCAATTTGACCAGTTCAACAAATGCTCGAATCTCACACGGCCTTAATACGGCGACGATCTTCCCTCCGATGGGTTTGCGGGTCAGTCTTGAAACAACCTTTGAAGCATTCATGGGGAAGTACGGCGCCAATGGGTCAATACCACTCAATTGATCGGGATCCGTAATAAGCGCAGGCATGACCACGTTTTTCATGGGAAGACGCTGCGGGACCAGGATTGCGCTGACATCGTCCAGCTGTAGGATAGATCGAAAAAAATCCTCCAGTGATGCCAAAAGGTCTTGTTCTTTTACCTCGAGTTTCGCCGTTATAGACATTGCTTCCTCCGAATCTTTCGCGTTGCGGGTTTCATGTTACGCGTTGCGACGCCATTGCTCAAAATCCGCAACACGAATCCCGAAACAGTTTTAGATCACCATTTTCAGCTTAGACTGGTTTGGCCCAAGGGCCTTTACCTGGGCAGCCAGATCACGCATGATTTCTGCAAACATAATCCCGTCGCTGGCCCCTATCCATGTCAGTCTGAGGCGCTCCTTTTCAAAACCAAACTGAGGAAGAATCTCCTTAAGGAGCTTGATCCGTCTGCGGGCCTTATAGTTCCCATTGATATAGTGGCAGTCTCCAGGGTGACACCCACTGACAAGAACTCCGTCTGCACCTTCCAGCAGGGCCTTGATTACATATTGGGGATCGACCATCCCGGTGCACATGACCCGGATCAACCGTACATTTTTTGGATAGCTCAATCTGGATGTCCCCGCCAGGTCGGCGGCCGTATAGGTACACCAGTTGCAGACAAAAGCAATGATGGTTGGTTCAAAGTCTTCCATGATTTCCTCCAATGGTGTTATAGTGTATCTTCTGCCACTAAGGCAAAACTTCAAAGAGTCAAAAAGTCTAAAGGTCAAAGAGTAATCAGTAATCAGTGGTCAGTCCGGATCATTGGAGATGAATTCCGTATCAATTACCACGGTGATGCGACTGAACCCTGACTACTAAGAACAAAAAAATCTTC
>JAFDJF010000536.1 GCA_019307645.1 Deltaproteobacteria bacterium | reverse complement strand
GCTTATTAAAGTCGGAGAGAACCGCGTAAAGAAAGGCTTGGGCGCACAAACAAAAGAAGGATGGGAGGAGAAAGTCCGCATGTTATGGTTCGATATCATGCCCTATGGCTGGATTTATGAGTTTATGCCGTGGCTTGAAGAAGAACTGGGTGCGGTTGTTGTCAATGATATGTTCGGCAATTTCCCCTATTCACTGATTGACACTTCAAGTGAAGAGACCATCTACCACGACCTTGCAAAACGCAATCTTCTGGACGCCCCCATGGTCAGACAGGCACGCGGTACTGCAGACAATTTTTCCAATGATATCCGAAAAATGGTCAAAGACTTTAAGATAGATGTCGTGGTCTGGCCTGGCCACATGGGACACAAGGACGGAGCCGCAACAGTGGGCATCATGCGTGAGACATGCCGCGAACTTGATGTTCCGTTCATGCACATCGGCCTTGACCTTTTTGACAAAAGATATACAACAGTTGACGAAGTAAAAAACAGGGTCGCGACCTTTTTAAAAGGAATGGGATTTATATAATGGCCATATGAGATAAGGACAGGAGCTTATGTCGGTCTTTGATGAGGACATTAAACAGATTGCCAAATATGTAACCGGGCTTAAGGATAAGGGTCTGCAGACGAGGGAGTTTTTTTGCCGGGAACTCTCGGAAACGCTGGCAGAGGATCTGCCAATTCAAGTGGGACCGGAAGCCAATCCCGGAATAATCCTCAGGGGAGATACCTTTGTTGAACTGGGTAATCCCTCTGCCGGCTCCGTCTCTTTATTCCTGTGGACCGACAACCCTTCTCTCATAACAGACAATAAAACAACCCTGTTTGGTCCGGATATTCAGGAGTCATCCGGAGCCAGCCTGCCCTTTGCACAGATCATAATGGCAGGTGGCGAGAAGTTCAGAGAAAAAGATCACGAAAAACTCAGCATAGCGCCCCATGTGTCAGACCAGATAGAAGGCTATATGGTTCGAAGCTCATCCACCAATATGTGGAGCAGGGTGAGCAAAGATGCGGCAAAAAAAGGATTCTCTTTTGAAATTCTTGGAAAAGCACTTTTTTCAATTTTCATGTCTAATATCCCCTATACCCAGGCCATGGAGATCATCTTTATAACCTCCAGCAAAGAAGACGTGCTGCAACTGAACGATTTAACCAAAAAAGTAAAAGATATCAGCCAGGATATTGTCAAGGAAACCTGGAAAGCAAAAGGTTATGATCTTGACTGTGACTACAATTGCGAATCCTGCATGGATCAATCCACATGCGACAGTATCAGGGAGGTTATTGCAGAGCACAGGAAAAAAACGAAAGAAGTTGAATCTGCAACTGATTAACGTTTTTCTATAAAAGGAGATGACGATGCATCACTCAACAAAAGCATTTTATGACGCATTTTCGGCAACCCAAAAAAATGATTTTTACGGTGGCTATCTTTACCTGAAATATATCAATCAGTTTGCATCCATTGCATGCAAAGCGATTGGACTCCCCTATAAGGAAATAGTCCATGACGACCAGGGAGAGCTGGATGAAGGTCTGGCTGAAATGATTGAAATCTACACTCAGGAAATTACTGAGATGTCACAGGGGGGTGCGGAAACAGACATTTACCATTCCAAGGTTGTAAAACTGATGGATGCCATAAAACTGGTAACGCAGAATAAGGATCTGGAACTGCCGCTGCCCGAGCAGGTTGTTCCGTGGAAAGTGGCCAAGGATGTTATCCTGCAGAACCCTGAATCCATTGCAGTGGGTCCGTGTGGCTGCCGTTTGAATTCCGACAACCCATGTATTGAATACCCTATGGACGTGTGCCTCATGGTGGGCGATCCGGGGGCTGATTTTATTGCCAATCTCAATCCTAAGTTCCGTCAGATTACACAGGACGAGGCAGTCAGTATTCTGGAAGAGTCCCATCAACGGGGTGACGTTCACTGTGCATATTTTAAAAGAGAAATTGCAAACCGCTTTTTTGCCATCTGCAACTGCTGCAGTTGTTGCTGCATGGGTGTCAAGATGTGGAATATGATCGGAGGGATCTCCGGGGCGAAGGCCTCCGGCGATTTGGTTTTTCTGGTTCCTTCAGGCTATGTTGCAGAAGTTGATGAAGATTTGTGTTCCGGATGCGGGACTTGTGCGGAGCTCAACAACTTCAATTGCATCACAATGGATGACGACGATCATCCAATAATCAATTATGATAATTGCATGGGTTGCGGAGGGTGTGAAGGGGTGTGCCCTGAAGGAGCAATCAGTCTTCGCCTGGAAACATCCAAAGGAGCGCCTCTGGATATTGAAAAATTGCAGTTGACGATTCCGTAAAAAGGCGTCACTCCGGTGAAAACCGGAGTCCAGACCAGCTAGAACCATTTGATATAACTGGATTCCGGCCTTCGCCGGAATGACGAGAAATGGTATTTTCTGACTTTTTACGAAACCATCAAAATTGAGCATGGCACAGAGATTGGGCAAAAGGGGGCGTTTTGAATCTGCCTCAAAGGATATAATATGACTGATTTAATGGAAATAATTAAAGGCAGACGAAGCATTCGTAACTATGAAGAAAAAGAAATTCCTGAAGAGTTCATAAACCAGGCGCTGGATGCTTTCAGGTGGGCGCCCTCATGGGCGAACACCCAGTGTTGGGAAGTTGTCATTATCAAAGATAAATCCTTGAAAGAAAAACTGCAGGCCTGTATTCCGGCAAAAGGCAATCCTGCCGTAAAAGCTGTGGTTCAGGCACCGGTTCTCCTTGCTGTCTGCGCCAGGGCTAGAGTTTCCGGGTACTATAAGGATTCTGCTGTGACCAAGTTCGGGGACTGGTTTATGTACGATCTTGGCATTGCGACCCAAAACCTCTGTCTTACAGCGCATAGTCTAGGCCTGGGGACCGTAATTGTGGGCGTTTTTGACCATGATA
>JAFDJF010000535.1 GCA_019307645.1 Deltaproteobacteria bacterium | reverse complement strand
CCATGCCCCCTTTTTCCCTTACCCAAATCGTTCGGCTGAGCGACTCGGCCCTGAGTTCGCCGACAGGTCTCACCGCCAAAGGGCTCACACCGAATTGAGTTTTGACTCGATTATGACTCCTTGGAATAGCGGTCATTGAATACGAATTCGATATTTCAGGGATGGAGTATAGGGAAATGACCATGGCCTGTCAAGGTTGATTAAGATGCATGATTTTGTAGTGATTTCAATATATTCGAAGTAGGCGGCAGGTCATGATACGAATGGAACTTTCATGTTATGACTAAAGATGGGGGACCAATACCGCTACCTCGTCAGCCAGATCAAATGCCCTAAAAGCCTTCCACCTTCAGTCTATCCACCTGCGTAATATTATTCCAAGTATTTGTTGACAAGAATTATTGATCCCATTAAAATTTTTCAGTCATGTCAAAGAGTTAGATATGTCAATTTTGATACAATGACGATTGGTAATGATTTGGATGCAATACTTACTCGGGAGGAGGTGATATGAAGATTTCGAAACACTTAATGTACCTATTTGCCTTCTGATTAGTGTATGACAATCGGAACCCAAAAGGAGTAAGGAGATGAGGGCAGTAACGGGAAAGGGCGCCGTGCTACAGGAGATATAAAAGGGATGTCTCTGTGCAGGGAAGCCCCGTTTAAAGACTTAAATTACTTAAAAGGAGGTCCGAGTATGGCAAAAGTTTATTTTATGGACGATCGATCCTCATCGATCCAGACAAGTCTCGTGGCCAAGATGCTCACTCTGTTTGACGCTGCGGATTTCGGCAAAATGATCAAGCCGAAAGATGTGGTGGCAATCAAGGTTCACATGGGGGAGTTCAACAACACGGCCTATTTGCGACCCGTGTATGTCCGTGCCTTGGTGGAAAAGATCAAGAGCCTTGGAGGAGATCCCATGGTGGTGGATACAACAACCCTCCCATATTGGCCGTTTTCCTCCCGTGCTACAGCACTGGATTACCTCAACACCGTGGCCAGGAACGGGTTTACCCATGCGGCCCTGGGTTGCCCCATAGTCATTGCGGACGGATACATCGGGACGGATGATGTAAAAATCGACCTGCCCGAGGGCTTCATCCTGAAGGAGCAGTATATCGGAACCGGGATCGCCCTTGCGGATTCCATGATCGCCCTGACCCACTTCAAGGGCCACCCCATGGGCACATATGGCGGGGCACTCAAGAACATTGGGGTGGGATGCGCCTCAAAGCGTGGTAAATTGAACCTGCATTTGGGGGGGCATCCAAGATATGGACTCAATACCAGACATTGGATGCCCGAGCGCTGCGCAAAAAAGGAGTGTCCCGATTACGAACTCTGTGTGAACCTTTGCCCGGCAGGGGCTATCCAGCATACCAAAACAACAGTCAAGTTTCATCGGGATAAATGCATAGGGTGCATGGCGTGTGTCGGGGTCGTGACCATGTGTGGTGTGGCCTTTCTTCCTGATGACTACTTTGATGCCACAGCCGCGGCCATCACGGACTCGGCTTTGGCTGCGGTCAAGGCTGTGGGTGAAGGAAAGGTGGGGTACATCAACATGGCCCTTGATATCTCCCCATGGTGTGACTGCGTGAATTTCAGCGACCGCCCCATTATCCCGAATTTGGGCCTTTTTGCTTCCTGGGATCCAGTCGCTATCGACTCAGCCTGTATTCAGAAGTCTAAAGAATCGGCCGGTATGCCGGATTCACTGGCCATGACCAAGGGAGTTATGGATCCGGGTATGCCCAAGTTCACGGCCTGCGGGTCCTTTTTAGGAATCAGCGAGGAGATTCAGCCCAACGTTGCTCAAAAAATCGGCATGGGGACCCGGAATTTCGAATTAATAGAGGTCCAACCGGCTGAAGATCCCATCCCCTTCCTCTGCAACACAATCCCTGCGGGGGCGAAACTGGGTAGAGTATTTGCCAAGAAAGGGGATATATATCCCCCCGGAGGATTTAAAAGGGAAGAAGAAGTGGATATCGAGGACATGAGACTGCCATAGGAGGTGAAGCTATGTTTGGATATATGGGAAAGATTCTTCGTGTAAATCTCTCCTCAGGGAAAATCAAGACTGAGGAGATAGACCCACAAATTGCCCAGAACTTCATCGGAGGTGCTGGGTTTGCAACCAAGATCCTGTATGATGAGGTCCCGGCCAAGGCTGATCCTCTGGGTGCGAAAAATAAGTTGATCTTTATGACCGGTCCGGTAACGGGCACTCGTTTTCCCACCTCAGGTCGTTTTGTCGTGGGTGCTAAATCCCCTCTGACAGGCATCATGACGACCGCTACTTCGTCGGGTTTCTGGGGTGTGGAACTCAAGAAAACAGGGCATGACGGAATTATCTTCGAAGGAAAGTCCAAAAAGCCGGTCTATCTGGAAATCCTGGACGATAAGGTGACCTTGAAAGATGCTTCAAAGCTCTGGGGCAAGGATAGCTACGAGACCCAGAAGATCTTAAAGGGCCAGGCAAAGAAAAAACGGGCCCGTGTGGCCTGTATCGGCCAGGCCGGAGAACAGATGGCCCCCATAGCCTGTGTGATGAATGATGAGGGTAGGGCTGCCGGACGCGGTGGCGTAGGAGCGGTGATGGGCTCCAAGAATCTGAAGGCCATCATAGCCCTGGGAAAACAGAAGATTACACCTGCTGCCGACGACTTTCTCAAGCCCATGGCCCAGGAGATCGTTAAAGGGGTCGCGGAGGATCCCTTTGCAGGGTTCTTCACCAAGTGGGGAACGGCATTCAGCATGGATATGGGCTGGGCCGCAGGTGACGTCCCTGCCAAAAACTGGCAGGTGGGCCTCTGGAAAGGGGGAAAAGGATACACAAAGATTGGCGGGGCACGGATGACCGATACTATCCTTAAACCACATGCCAGTGCCTGCTACAACTGCCCCATCCACTGTGCCC
>JAFDJF010000534.1 GCA_019307645.1 Deltaproteobacteria bacterium | reverse complement strand
AAGTTTGAAAAATGGATAACAAACAATTTGCTAAAGAGCTTGAAGCAAGAACTCTGAAATTTGCAATACGAATCGTTCGTTTGTGTGCAAAACTTCCTAATACCCCTGAAGGTAAAGTGGTTCGGAATCAAATTACCAAGGCAGGCACATCCGTTGGTGCAAATTATCGTGAAGCCAATCGGGCAAGAAGTAGGGCGGACTTTAAAAACAAAATTTCTATCTGTGAGAGCGAATCCAGCGAAACACAATACTGGCTGGAAGTTATAAAGGAATTACAATGGCTTCCCTGGGTGGAAATAAAGGATGATTAT
Source organism: Deltaproteobacteria bacterium (assembly GCA_019307645.1). Next base: position 2,618 of record JAFDJF010000534.1, on the reverse strand, counting down.
GAAGAATGCAGCGAACTGTTGGCTATTTTCACTACAATTGGCAAGAAAAAGTAATGTACTTTTTCGGGTTTTAACTTTAGTTCACTTTAGTCACTCTAGATCACTTTAGATCACTTACTATGTCCTCCTTACTCTCAGTTCAAGACCTTCGTGTTTACTTTCACGGCAACTCAAAAGTCGCCCGTGCCGTTGACGGTGTGGGCTTTGACGTTGAGAAAGGGGAGACCGTTTGCATTGTGGGAGAATCAGGCTGTGGGAAGACAGTCTCATCCCTTGCCATCCTTGGATTGATCCCTACTCCTCCCGGTGAGATTGTTTCGGGCCAGGTGCTGTTTAACGGCACTAGTCTTCTGGATCTAAGTGAAGAAGAGATGCAGAAGATCCGTGGGAAAAAAATCGCCATGGTGTTCCAGGAGCCCATGAATTCGCTGAATCCGGTATTTAAAATAGGCGATCAGATCCAGGAGGCCATGACCGTCCACGACCAGCTGACCGAAGAGGACGCACGTGACCGATGCATTCAACTGTTAAAGGATGTGGGAATCCCGTCACCCGAGGAGCGCCTCAGGGACTACCCCCATCAATTGAGCGGCGGGCAGAGACAACGGGTGATGATTGCCATGTCCCTGGCTTGCAGTCCCGATCTGGTCATTGCCGATGAACCCACCACCGCTCTGGACGTGACCGTACAGGCGCAGATCCTGGAGCTCTTCAAAAAACTTCAAACAGAGCGACGCATGGCCCTTTTATACATCACCCATGATCTGGGGGTTGTGGCCAACATCGCAGATCGCATTTATGTAATGTATGCTGGAAGTATCGCGGAGCAGGGCAGTATCTCAGACATTTTTAACAATCCCTGTCATCCCTATACCCAGGGGCTTCTGGCATCACTGCCCAGTCGTGCCGGAAGGGGGCGCGCCCTCCACAGTATCCCGGGAAATGTCCCTGATCCGGCCTATAAACCGGAGGGATGCCCCTTTCACCTCAGATGCGAACATGCTGAGGATTCCTGTAAGTGTGAGTTTCCTGAGATGTGCAACTACGGAGACGGGCATCTGGCACGATGTCCGGTTCTTTTTGCGGAGAAAAAAGGAGTGAACTAAAGTGACTAAAGTGAGCTAGAGTGAACTAAAGTTGTAGTGCGCTTCGCGATCAATTTTACAAAACCACAACGAGTTACGACTCACAACAAATGCTATTATATCAGATGGTTATATCTTACAATGATTGCGCTTTCAGCGCACTCCACAACTTTATTAGACCACTCATATGCCTTTTAAATACGGCGTAGCCAATAATCTCTGACCACGCCCAGAGGGCATATATTTCTAAGTCTCATTAAACTCAATAATTTTAGGTCATATAGAAATGTCCCGTTTCCTTTTCTTAACTTTAGTTCACTTTAGATCACTTTAGGCACTTTAGATCACTTAAATATGGAAACCTTGCTAGAGGTTCAAAATTTAAAAAAATATTTCCCGGTACGACGTGGCTTTTTCCAGAAGGTCATCGGCTGGATCAAGGCCGTGGACGGTGTGGATTTCCGGATTGATAAGGGAAAGACACTTGGGCTTGTGGGGGAAAGCGGGTGTGGCAAATCCACGATCGGCCGACTCATCCTGAGACTTTTAGACCCGGATAACGGAAAAATACTTTATCGCGATCAGGATATCGGAACCCTGTCTCAGCAGGAACTGAAGCCCCTGAGAAAAGAGATGCAGATCATCTTCCAGGACCCTTTCGGATCACTGAACCCACGCATGAATGTAGGGCAATCCATTGAAGAAGGTCTGCGTGCCCTTGGAGTCAAGAGTTACAGCGACCGGCAAACCCGGGTCAAAGAGCTCCTGGAGATGGTGGGACTTCCTGCTTCCACCTCAGATCGTTATCCTCACGAATTCAGCGGGGGGCAGCGGCAGCGCGTGGGTGTTGCAAGGTCACTGAGCGTTGAGCCATCGCTGATCATTTGTGATGAACCGGTCTCGGCTCTGGATGTCTCCATCCAGGCGCAGATCATCAATCTGCTCAAAGGACTGCAGCGCCGGCTTGACCTTAGTTACCTTTTCATTGCTCATGATCTCAATGTGGTAGGCTACATCAGCGACACGGTTGCCGTCATGTATCTGGGCCATATCATGGAATATGCGCCATCAGAAGAATTGTTCGATAACCCCCTTCATCCCTACACCCTGGCACTACTTTCTGCTATCCCCACAATTGATCCCGGCAAAAGGAAGGGCCGGCAGGTGCTTACCGGTGAAGTGCCAAGCCCTTTCAATGCTCCACCGGGCTGCAAATTCCAGGGGAGATGTCCGCTGGTTGAAGCAAAATGCAGGGAAGAAGAGATCGCGTTTCAGGAAGTAAGCGAGGGACACACGGTACGATGCTGGAAGGTGGGATAAAAGCGAGGTTCACGGTTTGCGGCACAGGGCTCACGGCTTAATAAGGGAAATCTTTTTGAGAAACAATCTTCACCCCATACCTTGTACCTTTTTGTTCTGCTCAAGGGGCGAAAGATGAATCGCAATCCCACTAGCACGGAGAAGGTCGGCTTTTTGCAATGTCGCTACTTTTGATGATCTCGTAAAAAGTCAGAATTTAGACGGTTTCGAAAA
>JAFDJF010000533.1 GCA_019307645.1 Deltaproteobacteria bacterium | reverse complement strand
CGGCTTTATGGGATTTTCCGTAGCCTGCAACATCTTTTTTAAAATAGACCTGACATCCGGTGCCGCATCAACAGCAAGGCCGTATTTTTTGTGTCTGAAAAACGCACCCGACAGGACGCGAAAATCGCTGTCCTTCACATTTTCAAAAAGGCATGCAGGGCCATTTACTTCAAAGACTTTTCTCATAATGGCACTGAGCTCCTGATCCCAGTCGACCTCTGCTTTGATGCGGTGCAGTTCTCCTTCTTTTTCAAGTTTGCTTACAAATTCCCTCAAGTCTTTGTGGCCCATTTTCCCCTCCTTTTTTCAGAATCCTTTATCTCCGGATATGTTTTTCCACCCGCCCGTTGATTTGAGAATAAATCCCCACCGCCCACTTACAAAAGCGGTAAGAGTCAGACCTGCCCTCAAAATCCTCTAAAATGGTTAATCATTGCCATGGCAACAATTGACATAAAATTTTTATGTCACAAAGGCATTTTTATTCAGCTTTTCCAAAATTTGTTTAAGTGTTACATAGTCGTTGTTGTTCAAGCCCCTATACAATCTTTTTCTATCCTCTTTAATAATTTCACTTAGTTTATGGTGCAATTCAACTCCTTCAGGGGTCAATCGAATTCGATATTTCCTTTTGTCAAAGGTATCCTGTTGTTTTATAATCAATCCCTTTTTTTCCATAGAGGCAATCATACGGGTTACACTGGGCCGATCATCAAACACCTCATTAACAAAGTCGCTCTGGAACATTTCTTCTTTATGATAAAGCCTGTTCAGGGCTATCCACTGTCCAAGAGATATTTCAAGACCGTTTCGGAGTATCACCTGTTTCCAGGTATATTGAATTACGCGAGCAGAATAATAAACCTGATAGGCAAAAGTATCAGAAACATTAATGTCTCGTTCTTTCATCCCAAACCTCTTTTGTTGCTATAGCATCAATTTATACCTGCTTTTGGGGTAAATCAAGGACTTTTTCAAGATTAAGTAAATGTGGAACTACTTAAGGGCATTCTCGGACAGCCTCCCAGCTATAAATCAGCCACGCTAAATGATTGAAATGGAATAGATTTGAAAATTGGGCTTTTAGATTTTAAGCCATGGTCAAAGATATCCCTAAATGTAAAAGGTGGTCAAAAGTAGGGAATCATCAGAATGTTGTCGTTTTGTCAAATTGTAAGATTGATATAGTGCATTTAAATATTATAAGCTTTCGGGTTGATTATGGAGCAACAGCAATAAAGGTCATGTTTTCCTGACACAATTTTACATGCCTCAAAAGATCGACAGTTTGTTTTTCGTAAATATCCATAGCGTTTGAGTTTTCTTTTATTGCTTTCACAACGGCCTTTCCTGCTCGGTAGCCTGAATCAATGGCTGCGCTGATTCCCTCGCCATTAAGGTACATAAAGCCGCCTGCTTCCCCTGTCAGGATGACCCTGCCACTGCCAAGGTCCGGCGGAGACAGCCTGAGCACGCACCCTTCAACCCGCTCTTCTTCCCCAAAAACAACGTTAAAGTTCTCGGACAAAAACGTTTTGAAATTTTCCATCCTGTTATCCAGCTTGGAACCCTTAAACCAGCCAATGCAAAGAGCAAGAAGATCATCTTTTTGGTGAACCGAGCAGAGACCATGGCTAATCTCTGGTTTGAGAAACACGTTCCAACCGTTTTCTTTAAGGTCGCCTCGGTCTGAAAAATGGTAATAGACTTGATAAACAGACATTTCAGGGTTTTCCCTGCTCCATGAAGGATCAAGCAGTCTCCGTACCCTGGAGTTGCCGCCGTCTGCACCGATCAGATACGAACAAGAAAGTTCTTGGCTGATAGTTTTCTCTGATTCTATTACGGTTTTATCTCTGTGTGACAACGTTAATTTTACATGATCATCCTCGGCTGAAAAGGCTTTAAGCGAGCAGTTTTCCATACACTCTGCTTCAGATTGTTTTAAAAGCCAATGATCGAATTTATTTCTCCAGATATTGTAGTAGTCCGTTGGGAAAGGCAGACCGTCTTTTGGTAATTCAAAGGGGTAGTCGCTGAATCCCTTTTTATGGCTCCATTCCTTGATATCAGAAGCCTTAATAATTTTAGGCTGACAGTAGACTGACTCTGGAGGAAGCCGGCCAAAATATTTTTTAAGCAGCTCTTGCGTCTCCCCGAAAAGGACTCCGGAGCACGTCTTATGCCTAGGAAGCGTCTCTTTTTCTATAACGAGCACATCAATCTCTTCTTCTTTTAATGCCTTTGCACAGGCTGAACCTGCTGGTCCGGCTCCGACAATAATCACTTGATGCTCTTTCATTTTTGACTCCTCTCAATTTTGATGGTTTCGTAAAAAGTCGTCATTCCGGCGAAAACCGGAGTCCAGACCAGCTGGAACCATTTGATATAACTGGATTCCGGCCTTCTCCAGAATGACGAGAAATGGTATTTTCCGATTTTATACGGAATCGTCAATTTTGTAAAGGCTTCTTATTCAATAGCAAGCTTTCGGATTTTTGAATCCCTGAAAGTACATGTTTGATTTGCCAGTCATAACCGAAGGAAAAGGGACTTTGGTTTTCTTTAATACCAGACAGCAATCCTTTAGGAAAAATGTGACATCCTGTTGGCAAACAAAATTCATCAGGAAAAAGAATATGTCAGATTTAAACCAGAAGTTCTTCGAACACTTAGCAATTGTACTGCCGGCACCTATATTCTCAGCAACATTTGGATACTATTCTGCCTCAACTTTGCTATAATATATAATTTGCAATTCCAAAACACGTCGCACAAAATTCTGATACATACCCTTGACTTCCATCTAATGGGAGATCGTTGTTTGTGTCAATACGTCCCAAGTGCCCTCAGCAAACTGGCCCTGGCCAGATTGTGACTGTAAAGTGCCCTATAATAGTTCACCCTCGCCTGAGTTAAAAGCGTCTGTGCATC
>JAFDJF010000532.1 GCA_019307645.1 Deltaproteobacteria bacterium | reverse complement strand
CTTTCTCTTCACACTCAAATAGCCCCGCTTTTCTTGAACCTTCCGTTTCATCACTGTATTTTTTGTCTGGGCCAGGAAGTATGGGATGCGCTTCTGTTTTTCACTCTGATTTTTGCAGGTCTTACCATGCTGTTGGTCTATTTCTGGGTTGTGTCTTCTGAAAGTTACAGTGACGTTAACACGTATTTGGGCGAAAAGATGATAGCACTGTTAAAGCGGGCAGGCTTTCTTCTGACTGGTGGGATAGTTATACTATCGATACATATTGGGTTGGTTATTTAGTGCTTGGAGGAATAATACCAAAATGTGAATTTATTTTTGCGCGAGCCCTAAATACCCTAAAGCCGTCATTCCGGCGAACCCTGGATCGGGGTTCGGGGCAGGCGCCGGAATCCAGGAAGACACTGGAGGCCCCCCCGCTAACCCCATGCCGGGGCAGGCTGAGACCGATCCTCCCAGTTTACTGAGCTTCCCGGGCTCCTTTTGCTTTCAGTTTTGCATCAATCAATTGTTTGTGCGTAAGACGAAGAAGTTTTGCCAGTTTGTGAACCAGGTAATCTTCATGTTTATCAAGATTTCCGTCCGCATAGGCAACGATCCAGATCATTTCAATGATCCGCACTTTTTCCTCTGTTGAATAGTTTTTATTAATAAGACTGGCAAACCGCCATAAATCGGTGCTGTTTTCCAGCTCTTTATTCGACGCATCTATAAGTGCTGTGGCATGTTCGTCTGAGAGTTCATAATCATTTTTCAGGATAGAAATGATATGCTCTCTTTCTGATTCGTTGAATTCACCGTCTATGCTGGACATTTCAAGGAGAAGTGCGCATGTGGCCATTCGGATGTCATGGGATGATCCTTCCTCTTTAACCCCAGGTCTATCCTTGGCGCTTTTGCCGAAAAACCTTTTCACAAGATCAATCATCGTAATTAAATTTCAGCTCCTGTTCAGAACGCTAAACGGTTTCGTTTTACCTGCCGGGCCTGATCCTTTTTAGATCCTTCCCGAGTTCTTCAAGTTGCCATATTCTTACGATTTTACCTTTGCTATCGTCATATGTGTAGAATCTGCCTGTCTTAGAATCAAATATTTTTGTGAGGTTCCCGCGCATGAAAACTGTCAGATTATCCAGGCTCTGTTTTCCGCTTGAGAATGCAGGAAAATTCATTGCGCTGACAAAAAGGACTAAACCAAAAATCAAAACAAACAATATAATCTGTTTTTTATTTCCCATGAGTTATCTCCTGTCTGTTTGGGTTATTAAAAAAATAATTAATCATCAATCGACCATCTGTGAAAGCCCCCTGTGCAGTCTTCTCCGATACAACACACCTCAACCTCAGAGTCCTTATTCAGTTCCTTTAAATCCTTCGCTATCTTTCGTATGTCATCAAAGCTTTTGTCGAGATATGTGTCTAACAACCTTCCATCTTCATATATATAGATGTCAGTCTTTTCTACGCCTTTTTTCCCCAGATCAGCTTCGATTGTTATTTTCGAACCGGGTGTCATTTGGTTCTCCTGTGCTATCTGCGCATTGATCAAAGCAGGGCGCCCGAAACCTTCTCGGCAGCCACAATTTTTGATTCGCAGTTGGAATGTCATGTTCAGGCCTTTGCTAACAGTCTTCAGCCTAAATAACCTGAGTAGTTACAAAATAAGTATAAAGAAAACGGACCTGGGTGTCAATGGCGGGTCGGTCATGCTGAAAGAGGCCCAAAGGACACTTGTCAAGTACGGATGGAACTCGTTTCCATGGGATAACAAAAGGATGGAATGGAAAAGCTATAGTATTTCAGGAGTTACATGGAAGTTGTTTCTATGTGCCAGTTGTCTGATCCTTTTAATAAGTTCAGCCCCCATCAGGTCGGCCACATGCCTCCGGGCTTTGTTGGCGGGGTTGTCTTCTTTGAGTTCTTTTGTGATGTTGGCGAGCAACTTTTCCAGTGGTTTGAAAAATTTGGACGGCTTTACATTCGAATGCTCAACAATCTCTATCATTTTCTCTATTCGTTTCATGAAGGAATTTAATCTGTTTCTATGCCTGCCAGGGGTAGAACTTTCAGACAGTCCGTATTTTGCATCTGTTTCAGAGTCCTTTAGCGCGTATTTTTCTATTACCACAGTTTTTTCGTATCGATAATCGGCTTCAAGACCGGCTATGGACTCCAGATCCCTGATCTCAGCAGCGGCAGTCATCGCTTCAGAGATATCCCCTCCACGGAGCAGGTCCGTCATGATCTCATCGATGCCCGCTATGGCTTTTTTGATATCCGCCAGTTCCTGCTCATTCAAATCACCATCAACGGCTATTGTAAGGTTTCGGCTGTCCTCGAACTGGAAATCTTCGCCCTGAATCCTGGTGAGTATCTCTCTGACCACTGCCTGGTTTTCGCTGGCGGCAAAATCGCCTTGATACACCAGAGCTTTTAAATTGGCATAAGATGCCTGGGTTTTGTAGTCGTATGAGATGGTTACCTTGTCACCTTCATCAGTGAAAATAGTGATATCCTTGCTTTCCTGGCGGGATGCTGTAATTCGGGAAAACTGCACTGCATTGTAACTTCTTCTCATTGCGGTATTATTCCAATAGCAGGGAGTCGCTGAGCAGGACGAAGAGATTGAATCCATTTTTGATTTTCCTTTTTTTGAAAGTGAAAATAGATGAACTGATTTTCTATCTCTTCGGCAGTATCTTGCGAAAACTTAAACCTTTTGTATTTACTCAGGTTAAAGGGTTCACGGTTCAAAGGTTCAGTGGTTTGTGGACTAAGGGCTCGCGCATAAATAACTCTTCACATTTGGCATCTCATCTTAAGGTCATTTTTGGCAGGTTTTAAAAAGCAAAAACCTTGACATTTTTGGCAGGTTTTAAAAAGCAAAAACCTTGAAATAGTCCACTATTACTGCGCCTTTTGCTTTTCACAATCTACCAAACCTAACCTAAATCTGAGCGCCAAAAATGTGAAGAGTTATTTATGCGCGAACCCTAACCCTGAACCTAACAACCTGAGTAGTTAGTGTCTGAACGAAAACTAGGATTTTTCGTCAAGATCAAGGAAGATGAAAATTTTAACCGGAGGAATACATTAAGTATTTTGAGGATTAAAATTTTTATCTGACGCAGATATTGGCGAAAAAGACAGTTTTTGTTCGGGCACTAGTTACGAATCTCTATGGATGGATATTGGCCGGATCAGGAATGCCTGCCTCGGCAAACCCCTTTTTTCTCAAAAGGCAGCTGTCGCACAGCCCACATGCCTTTCCTTCCGGTGATGGATCGTAGCAACTGTGGGTCATGCTGTAATCAACACCCAGTTTAATGCCTGTCTTGATGATCTCTGCCTTGGTCATGCGAATGAGAGGTGTCCTGATTTTCAGTCCGACGTTGCCTTCAACGCCTGCCTTGGTTGCGAGGTTTGCCATGCGTTCAAAAGCCTCAATGTATTCTGTTCGGCAATCGGGATAACCGCTGTAATCAACAGCGTTCACGCCGATAAAAATATCTGATGCCCCGAGCACCTCTGCCCAGGCCAGTGCATAGGACAAAAAGATTGTGTTGCGTGCAGGAACATAGGTGACCGGGATTCCCTGCCGCATTTCTGCTTCATTGCGACCTTTCGGCACGTCAATATTATCGGTGAGTGCAGAGCCCCCTATGGGTGTCAGGTCAATGTCAATGACAAGGTGTTCTTTTGCGCCAAGCGCCTTTGCCACCTTCTGAGCCGCTTCCAGTTCCAGGACGTGGCGCTGGCCATAACGGAAACTGAGGCAGAAGATCTGGTAGCCCTCTGACCGGGCGATTACCATAGCTGTGGTGGAATCAAGTCCACCGCTTGCAAGAACCACTGCCTTTTTGCGTTCAGCCATTTCAAACCCCCCTTTTTTCAGGTCCCCAGATAATCTTGTGGAGTTGAAGGTTGAGCCCCACATCCAGATGATCCTGCAGAATCCATTTTGACAGAATTTTGGGGTCCATTTTTTCATATACGGGCGAGAAATGGACAGGGTTACTTATCAGGGGGTTTTGGCGCATGAGCCCAAGTATTCGCCTGGCGTGTTCATAGTCCGGTCTGTCTCCGATTACAAATTTTATCTCGTCTTT
>JAFDJF010000059.1 GCA_019307645.1 Deltaproteobacteria bacterium | reverse complement strand
TAGCTCACTTTAGCTCACTTTAGACACTTTAGATCACTTATGAAGACCGTGTGTCCATGTACACCCCTGCGGGGTGAAACCAATGCCGGGCCCTCAGGACCCGGATTCTTTACTGATATCAGCATGTTTTCAGAGGTGGCACTTTTTTTGCATTAATTTCCGATATGCCATCTGAGTAAAACAAAACGGCGTCTATTTTCCGACCGTTAGACTATGAAAACAGGAAAAAGCGAACAGGAAAGAGAAATAAAGGATCTTGACATTTCAGCAATAGGGTCTAATATATATTCAGTTTAATCTTTTCATATTCACATCTTGAGGAGCGTGGGTTTTGTTTTTAAAAAAAATCACGGTTTTTCTGCTACCTGACGGTGAAAACAACGTCAAGCAATTCAGACTTTCGATTCCTTCGCCCGCCCTTCTAATCCTTTTCCTGATTTCCTTTTCGGCCCTCTCTTTTTGGTTCATACACGATTATTATTCCATGAAATCCCAGATGCCTCGCCTGGCCCAGCTGGAGACGGAAACAGAGCAGAAAAAGCAGCAAATCATCCATATGGCACAACGGGTTGATCAGATTACTCATGAAATGAGAGTGCTGAAGGAATTTGACCGGAAATTGAAAGTAATGGTGAACATTGAAACCAGTGATGAAGAAGCTTACGGTCTCGGGGGGCCGGCCCCAATTTTTTCAGACCGTCAGAATCCGGAGGTCAAAAACGAAAAAGAGCTGGCTCGTTTGGTGCATCGTTCACTGGACAACCTTGAAAATGAGATGGCTATTGGCGAGCAGGAAAAGGCTGATCTTTACGAATTTTTCGAAAATCAGAAAATGCTTCTGGCTTCGACACCTTCCATTTGGCCGACAAAAGGTTGGATGAGCAGCCGGTTCGGATATCGAATTTCCCCCTTTACCGGCAAGAAGGAATTTCACAAGGGGGTCGATGTCGCCACCCGGATGAGCGCACCGATCGTCGCACCCGCAGACGGTATTGTGTCATTTACAGGCAGGGACGGTGGGTATGGCAGGGTGGTGACCATAAGGCACGGCTATGGGCTGATGACGAAGTATGCCCACCTGAAAAAGGCCCTTGTGAAGAAAGGTCAGCGTGTTAAAAGAGGTGAAACAATCGCCCTGGTAGGTAATAGCGGCAGATCTACCGGGCCGCACCTGCATTACGAGGTGCACCTGAACAACATGGCCGTTGATCCCCTCCGGTATATCCTCAATTAGTTCCCCTAATCAACTCGTTAGTACCCACTGATCACTGACAACCTGAGTCATTACATAAATTCTTGATTTTTAAGGAACGAAGGTCTTTAATGCCTGAAAACCGGCAAGACAGGCGCCGATTAAATCAGTTTTTCAACCATTTAACAAATTCCGGAAGAAAACCATGTTAGGGAAGATCGTCAAAAACATTTTTGGAAGCAAGAATGAACGGGAACTGAAGCAACTGGCTCCGCTGGTAGAGAAAATCAACGCTCTGGAGCCTGACTGTAAGGCTCTGTCCGATGAGCAGCTTCAGGCAAAAACCGCTGAATTCAAAGAGAGATTGTCAAATGATGAGTCCCTGGAGGATCTTCTCCCTGAGGCCTTTGCTGCGGTCAGAGAGGCTTCTATAAGGGTGCTCGGCATGCGTCACTTTGATGTTCAGCTTATCGGGGGGGTCGTGCTTCACCGGGGTAAGATAGCTGAAATGAAGACAGGCGAAGGCAAAACCCTGGCCGCGACACTCCCTCTGTATCTGAATGCCCTGGCAGGCCGCAGCGCCCACCTTGTGACGGTCAACGATTATCTGGCACAGCGTGATTCAGAGTGGATGGGCGGGATTTACAACGCATTGGGTCTTTCCGTGGGTGTTATCGTTCACGGGATGGATGATTCGGAACGTAAAGCTGCTTATGCATGTGATATTACGTATGGAACCAACAACGAATTCGGTTTTGACTTCCTCCGTGACAACATGAAGTTTGACCCTTCAGAATTTGTTCAGAGGGATTTTTATTATGCGATCGTGGATGAAGTTGACAGCATCCTTATTGATGAAGCCAGGACCCCTTTGATTATCAGCGGCCCGGTGGAACATAGTAAGGACGAGGTTTACGAGGAAGTCAAAACCGTGGTCATTAACTTGAGAAAAAAACAGGGGGCTGTTGTCCGATCCCTGCTCAAAGATGTGCGCCAGAGACTTGATGATGGCGAAGTGGATGATAAAACAATCGAATTGCTCCTGCAGGTCAAAAGGGGTGATCCGAAAAACCATACTTTTCTGGATATCATTTCCAAGAATCAGGCCTTGAGAAAGGAAATCGACAGGATGGAGAGCATGTTGAGTTCTCAAAAGCTCCTGCCTGACCTTGATGAGATTCTTTATTGCACCATAGACGAGCGCAGCAGTTCGGTGGAACTCACGGAAAAAGGGCTCGAAGTACCGGCGAGTGCCGGTTTCGGAGATTTTATCCTGCCCGACCTTGATGAAGAAAGCCACTTCGTCAGAGAGGATGATCAATTAACCGAGCAGGAGAAAGATGAACGACTCAGAGAAATGGAAGCCGGCTACATGAGGATCTCTGATCTCCTGCATGCCACGCAACAGCTCATCAAGGCCTATTGGCTGTTTGAAAAGGACGTCCAATATGTTGTCAAAGATGGGCAGATAATGATTGTTGACGAGTTTACAGGCAGGATGATGCCCGGTCGCAGATGGAGTGACGGGCTTCACCAGGCAGTAGAAGCCAAGGAGGGGGTGCGTGTTGCAGGCGAAAACCAGACACTGGCGACCGTCACCTTTCAGAATTTTTTCCGCATGTATGACAAACTTGGCGGGATGACCGGTACGGCAGATACCGAGGCGGCCGAGTTCAACAATATCTACAAACTGGATGTGGTTGTTGTCCCCACCAATCAGGAGATGATCCGAAAGGATTATCCTGATGTAATCTACAAGACAGAAAGGGAAAAGTACAAGGCTGTGGTTGATGAGATCAAAGATCTCTATGATCGAGGACAGCCTGTCCTTGTGGGCACAATTACCATTGAAAAATCGGAGATGTTGAGCAAGATGATTAAAAGGACCGGAATCCCCCATTCGGTGCTGAATGCCAAGCATCATCAGAAAGAGGCGGATATCATCGCAGAAGCGGGCCAGGCGAAAACCGTGACAATTTCCACCAACATGGCGGGCCGCGGGACGGATATCGTCCTGGGTGAAGGCGTACGTGAGCTTGGGGGGCTTCATATTCTGGGCACTGAGAGACACGAGAGTCGCCGCATTGACAACCAGCTCAGGGGCCGGTCAGGAAGACAGGGCGATGCAGGCTCCTCCCGTTTTTATCTCTCGCTTGAAGACGATCTTTTGAGAATATTCGGGTCGGAAAGGATCTCATCCATCATGGGGCGGCTGGGCATGGAAGAGGGCGAGCCTATTGAACACAACCTTATCTCCCGTGCAATTGAAAATGCCCAGAAAAAGGTGGAAGGCCATAATTTTGATATTCGTAAGCATTTGCTTGAATATGATGATGTAATGAATAAACACAGGGAAGTTATCTATTCCATGAGAAAAGAGGTCCTGAACGGCCATGGCATCGGAGACCTTGTTGAAAACATGATAAGAGAGAAAGTGGAGGGATTTTCCGAACAATACACAGACCCGAAAGAATACCCCGAAAACTGGGATATCCAGGGGCTGACGGACAGTTTTTTCTGGCAATTTGGGTTCAGGCCGAAGATCAGTGCTGAGGATATCGGACAGGAGGCTTTCGATCTTCTGAAGGTGGAAGACCTGAGCGATCTGCTGACAGAACAGGCCAGGTCCGCTTTTGATGAAAAGGAAAAACTTTTCGGGAAGGAAGACCTCGAGCAACTGGAGCGATTTATTATCCTTCAGATTATTGATGATCAGTGGGTTGCCCATCTCCAGGACATGGATCACATGAAGGAGGGAATTGGCCTTCGGGGTTATGGGCAGCTTGATCCTCTTAAAGAATATCAAAAAGAAGGCTTTGCCCTTTTTGAGGGGATTATGGACCGGATCGGGGAAGAGACCCTGAAGACGCTTTCTCGGTTACAGCTGATAAAGCGTGAACCCGAACAAATGCCCAAAAGGAAGAAAAGGGCTATGAATTTGAGCCATGGTGGTGAAGGTTCCGGCGCTGTTACTGTGCGCCGCAAGGAGAAAAAAATAGGGCGCAATGAACCCTGCCCCTGCGGCAGCGGGAAGAAGTATAAGCGTTGCTGTGGTGCGGGCTAATATAATGGATGATAAAATACAAATGGTTCAGGGATTTAAGGCCTCAGCAGTACCTGCAGGGCTCAAGAAGAATCATGCCCTGGACCTGGCGTTGATCTATTCTGAAAAAGAGGCGGCGGCGGCGGGGGTTTTTACAACCAACAAGGTTAAGGCAGCCCCGGTCCTTTTGACCCGGGAATATATTGCAGCCGGAAAGGCAAGGGCTATAATTGCCAATGCGGGAAATGCCAACGCATGTACCGGAGAAACAGGGCTGGATGATGCCCGCCGTACTGCTGAGCTGACAGCAAAAGCACTTGATCTCCATCCCGGAGAGGTCCTCGTTTCCTCCACAGGGGTCATTGGTCAACCTCTGGACACGGGCTTGATTTCCAGGGCCATACCTGACCTGGTAAAGGCCCTTTCCCCGGAGGGTATAGCCTTTGCTGCTCAGGCCATTATGACTACTGATTCTTTCCCCAAAATCAGCCAGTTCGAAGGCCGGGCAGGAGAGAAAACCTACCGGATTCAGGGTATTGCCAAAGGGGCCGGCATGATCATGCCCAATATGGCTACAATGCTGTGCTTCATCATGAGCGATATCAACATCGCGGCTGCTGAACTCCAAAAAGCCCTGCTTACCTCGGTTGAAGGGTCCTTTAACCGGATAACGGTGGACGGAGATACCAGTACCAATGACACGGTCCTGGTGCTGGCCAATGGAATGGCTGGAAACGGGCAATTATCGGAAAAAGACTATCAGGAATTCAGGGACGGATTGCAGCAGGTGATGGGGGAACTGGCCCGAATGATCGTTCGCGATGGAGAAGGGGCTACAAAGGTGATCGATATTTTGATAAAGGGCGCCTTCAGCGCTTCAGATGCCATCCATGCTGCAAGGACTGTGGCCAATTCCAGCCTGGTGAAAACGGCCTTTTACGGGCAGGACCCCAACTGGGGGAGGATCATCGCAGCCCTTGGCAGGTCAGAGGTCCGGATGGAAGAGGGACGTGTGGCTATTTGGGTCGATGACACCCAGATCGTTGCTGCCGGCGTGGGAAAAGGCGTAGAAGCGGAAAAGAAGGCAGCTGAAAAAATGGCCCAAAAGGAGTTCTCCGTTACCATCGACCTACAGCAGGGTTCCTATCAGGATCGGGTCGTCACATGCGATCTCACCCATGAGTACGTGTCAATAAATGCCGATTATCGCACGTAACTTTATGCGGTTTTTAAAACCGGGTCCTCAGGACCAGGTCAGAGACAGTTGGCTCTGCCCTGGGTGATAGTGCCTATCAGTGATCTAAAGTGAACTAAAGTGCCTAAAGTGATCTAAAGTTATGGAGTGCGCTGAAAGCGCAGTCATTGTATGCAATTAAGAATAAGAAATCGTCAGCAAAGAATACGCCGTGGATTGTAACGTGCTGTGACATTTTGAAATTGACCGCGAAGCGCACCACAACTTTAGCTCACTTTAGTTCACTTTAGGCACTCTAGCTCACTTTTTCCGCCCAAGTCTTTATATACCCCTCTGGGGTGAAATCAAAGCCGGGCTCTCTGGACACGGATTCTTTTCTTAGAAGTTATGTTTGCTGGGTCGTTGAAGAGGAGAAGCATATGTTTTCAGTTATCATGGCAGGTGGTTCCGGGACTCGCTTCTGGCCGGTGAGCCGGAGGCGCAAACCGAAGCAGTTTCTCAATATCACAGGTCACACTCCCATGGTAGTGGAGACCTGTGACAGACTCGCGCCGGTGGCACGGGATGAGGAAATGATCCTAGTCTTGGGCCAGGAACACCTTTCAGATGCCAGGAACCTTTTTTCCGGTCGCAATGTCCACATGGTGGCAGAGCCTGTTGGCCGTAATACAGCACCGTGCATTGGACTGGGTGCGATTTGTGCCCGGCATGCGGGTTGCGAAGGGCCTGTGGCCTTTCTGCCTGCGGATCATTATATCGGCGATCCTTCGGCTTTCCTGGAAGGTCTCATTGCTGCAGGAAAACTGGCGGAATCCGGAGGAATTGTGACGCTGGGGATTGTACCGAACAGACCGGAGACCGGCTATGGGTATATCCGGAGGGACCCGTCTCATGTTGATCTTAACGGGTTGAGGGCATACAGGGTTTCGGAGTTTGTGGAAAAGCCGGATCTCGAAACAGCGCTCAATTACTTGAAAACAGGCGAATATTACTGGAATGCGGGGATCTTTGTTGCAGCGCCGGAAACAATTCTTAAGGAGACCGAGGCATTGCTTCCAGGGCTTTACGAAGGGCTTTTGCGATTGGAAAAGGTGTTGGGCACCGAGCAGTTTGAGATCGAGTTGGCTGAAGTTTACGGCGGTTTGGAAGGCATTTCCTTTGACTATGGTGTCATGGAAAAGACCCGGGAGGAGGTCTATGTTGTCCCATGTGAGTGTGGGTGGAGTGATGTAGGATCATGGTCATCCCTTTATGAGTTGAGATCATCAGATTATGACGGGGAACAAAACCTTGCTGACGGCGAGACGCTCTTGATCGACTGTGAAGGGAGCTTTGTTTCGGCGCGCGGCGGGCGTCTGGTGACCTGTCTGGGCCTTAAAAACTGCCTTGTGGTAGATACGCCTGAAACCCTGCTGGTGACTGATCTCGATCGATCTCAGGACATCCGGAAGATTGTTGAGCGGCTGAAAGAGGCTGGAAAGGAAGAGCTGTTATGAAATCACATATTTTCAGAGAATATGATATTCGAGGTCTTTTTCCCGGAGAGTTAAATCAGGAGACCGCTCACCAACTGGGCCTGGCCACCGGGACCTATTACCAGGCAAACGGGGCAGGGCGGGTCTCGGTTGGTCGCGACTGCCGGTTGAGTTCTCCGGACCTCTCAAAATGGTTGATAGAGGGCCTCACAGAGTCAGGCGTGAATGTCATTGACGTGGGAATGGTGCCAACGCCACTCCTGTACTTCTCTCTTCACAACCTTGATGTGGACGGCGGAATTCAGATTACGGGGAGTCATAATCCTCCTGAATTTAACGGATTCAAGGTATGCCTTGGAAAGGCCTCCATTCACGGTAAAGAGATTCAGAAGATCAGAAAAATTGTGGAGTCCGGTGATTTCAACATTGGTAATGGCATTCTGAAAACAGTCGATATTGTAAAGCCATACCTCAGATACCTAGAGGATAACATTAAGGCTGGCCCTGCCAAATGCCGTGTGGTCGTGGATGCCGGAAATGGGGTTGGGGGACCTGTTTCATGTGAGGCATACAGGAGGATGGGGTTTGAGGTTATCCCACTTTTCTGCGAACCGGACGGCAGATTTCCGAATCATCACCCTGATCCCACAATTCCGGAAAACCTTGATACCATGGTTTCAAAAGTGAAAGAGTCATCGGCTGATCTTGGAATCGCATTTGACGGAGATGCAGACAGAATCGGTGTGGTGGATCATGAGGGAAATATCATATGGGGTGACCAGTTGATGATTATTTTTTCACGTGATCTTCTCTCACGCCATCCCGGCGCCAGTATCATTGGAGAAGTTAAATGCTCCCAGGTACTCTATGATGACATTGAGGCCAGGGGCGGAAGAGCTATCATGTGGAAGGTCGGTCATTCTCTGATCAAGAGCAAAATGAAAGAGGAAAAAGCGCTTTTGGCTGGAGAGATGAGCGGGCACATGTTTTTTGCAGAGCGCTATTTCGGTTTTGACGATGCAATTTACGCGGGCGCCAGGCTTCTGGAGATTGTTTCCCGGACACAGAAGGGGCTGAAAGCGCTTTTGGCCGATGTGCCGACCATGGTGAATACCCCTGAAATTCGGATGGATTGCCCTGAAGACAAAAAATTTCAGATCGTGGACGCACTGGTGGATGAATTCAAGAAAGAGTATACGGTGATTGATGTGGATGGGGCCAGGGTCCTTTTTGACGGGGGCTGGGGACTGGTGAGGGCCTCCAATACTCAACCGGTGCTTGTGCTCCGGTTTGAAGCGACTGATGAAACCCGTCTTGAAGAGATTCGAAGGGTATTTATGGGAAAACTTGAGAGGATGCTATAGGGTGTTTAGACTGAAGGCTGAAGAGGAAAAAGAACTGGAAATTTTCTTCCAGGAATAACGAAGTTGTAATAATTTAGTAATATTATCCATATGCGTATCACTCTTAATCCTTTATTAATCCCGCGTTCCGCGGGACCTACAGCCTAAGTAACCTAACCAGGTACCATTTTATTAAGAAACCGCATTTTGCACAACATAACCCTGATCTCTCCTTCGTCTGAGCGCAGGATTTTCTTCTGTGCCTTCATGTCAAAAAAATTTCCCATTTGCCTGAAGAATTCCAGGGTTGTTTTTCGGACCCTTTCTGCCAGGACGATCTCGCCATCAGGCTTCAGAAAGGTTTTAAACAGCCTGAGTATGGGTTCAAAGTTCATTTCCTTATAGATGACCTCTGAGCCCATGATATAGTCAAATGATCCTTCAAGTTGAGGTCTTTTCCAGTCAAGCTTTGTTATTTCCAGACTCGATTCTGCAGAAGAAAGATTGTTCTTAGCGTTTGCGTGTGCAAAATTAAGGGCATCGGTGTTATACTCCGTCATGGTTACATGATGGCCGAAGGATGAAGCAATAATGCCGGCGACTCCCAGTCCGCTGCCGATTTCAAGAAACCGCTTTTGGGGTTCAGCATCGATTCCGGCCAGATGGTCAGCCAGTATGATGGAGGCTTCCCATATTTTGGACCATAGTGGAAAATCATGGAATATATTCTCAGGGTCTAGAAACCTGTCCAGGGTTTTAGGGACAAAAAAACTGAAGTTTCGGCCCTTTATTTTCAGGGCAGAGGTATCTGTTTCGTATTCTTTGTGAAATGTTTCCAGTGAAAACATGAGAGATGTCAGCTCCAAATTAGAATATTGTTATCTGGGGTATGTACTTAAC
>JAFDJF010000531.1 GCA_019307645.1 Deltaproteobacteria bacterium | reverse complement strand
TCAGCATTCAGTTTAACTTGGGCCGATTGACGTGTCGGCTATTTCAGAACAGTTTAGACACATCAAAAACGCTTGTGACAGGGACAATCAAAAGATGAACCATGAACCTTGGAACCTGAGGCATTACGATGAATCTTCAATTTTCCGGCGATAATGCCCTGATACTGGGCGGCAGCTGTGATTTAGCCATTTCCCTGGCCGGCAGCATGATCGAATCAGGGCTTTTTCCAACCCTGACTTTCAGGAGTGAGAATGGGCTGAGTTATATCACCGAGAAACTGAAGTCTTTTGATGGGAAATACAGCTCAGCTTATCTTG
This sequence comes from Deltaproteobacteria bacterium, assembly GCA_019307645.1. Next base: position 2,625 of record JAFDJF010000531.1, on the reverse strand, counting down.
ATTTCGGTGATCGTGAGTCCCTGAACACCATGTTTGAGCAAACAGGCGGGAATGTGGATTATCTTGTTGATTTTGTTCAGGGTGATTTTGAAAGCCTGATCGCCTCTGCAGACGAAGATGATGTATACCGCTATTTTGCTGAGAATATTTCGTTCCGTGCAGAGATGATAAAAAAGGCAGCGAGAATAATGCTTACAAAAAAGATGGGACGTCTTGTCTATGTTTCTTCCTCTGCTGTAGTAAAACCGAACCCGGGGCAGGGTTTTTATGCAGCAGCAAAACTGGCGTCAGAGGCCCTTTACAGAAATCTGGGTCTGGAACTCGGAGGGCACGGAGTTACAACCGTGACGTTGCGTCCCGGTTATATTGACGAAGGACGGGGCAAGGCATTTCTAATGACCCATGGCCCGGAGGTCATTGGAAAGGTTCCCATAAAAAGGGCGCTGTGTGCAGCGGAAATTGCAGAGGCGATTCTATTTTACCTTTCAGACAGCGCTGGGGGATTTAATGCGACTGAGATTTCCGTGGATGGGGGGTTGACAGCGGGAAAATAATTCAGTCGGGTTCGGAGCAGGTTTGGGAATTACAATGGAAATACTGGAAGGAATAAGAGAAATTCTGGCGGAAATTCTTGATATCGGGGAACAGGATATTCCGCCGGAGACGTATATTGTAAGAGAATTAGGCGCTGAATCCATTGATCTCCTGGAGTTGGCAGTATCATTGAATGCCAGGTTCAAGGTAGAAGTCAATGACGGCGAGATATTCCTCACAAGACTCAGGGCCTACGTAACTGAGGCGGAGGACCGGGGAAAGGACCTGGTACCGTACCTGGTAGAGAGACTGCCTTTTCTTTCAAAGAATAGGATAGAAGCGATCATCGCAGATCTGGAGGGCGGTCCCACTCTTAAGGTGCGGGATTTGGTCAGTTATGTCGCATGGCAGCGTGAAAATGGATAAGGATGAAATAACATCATTAGATGAGCTTGTTACCCGGAGGCGGAGTATAAGGAAATACAAGTCCGAAATGCCCTCTGAGGAATGGATCGAAATGATGATCCACTGTGCCACCCAGGCCCCGTCTCCTTCAAATACCCAGCCGGTTCGATTCTTAAAAATCAGCTCAAAGAAAATAAAAGAAGATCTTCATGACAGCATGGTTTTCGGCCGCCGGCATTTTCTGAAGGCCTTTGAAAAGAGTGGTGGGCCAAAGAGATTGAAAAACTGGATAAACAGCTATTACAGGTTTTCGGAATTCATGTTTAGAGCCCCCCTTCTTTTTGCCGCAGGCACGGTTAAATCGACAACCGGATTTTCCAGAACACTGTTCGAGGCGGGTCTGCTGGAAAGGTATGACCGGGAGGACCTGGATATTACCCTGGGGCTGGCATTGAAAGGGTTTATCCTGAAAGGAGAAGCGCTCGGACTGGGGTCATGTATACTTACAGCGCCGCTGGTCTTTATCTCCAATTTGGGAAAGATCATTGGAACAGAAGACGTTGACATCCGATGTTTTATAACTGTGGGTTTCCCTGATGAAGTTCCGGGACCCATTGAGAGAAAGAGTGTGAAGGAGATATACAGAGAGGTATAAGGTATAAGGTGATGACGGGACCTTGCACCGTATCCCTTGTACTTCTCTTTTATCATGTCCAGAAGAGTAGCCATAACAGCAATCGGGGTCTGTTCTTCTCTCGGGTTTTCCGAGCAGCAGATCATCGATAATTTGAAGGAAGGGAACGTGTCTTTTGAGCGGTCCTTTTTTGACGGCCAGGTGGTTGTCAGTCCTGTTAAGGATTTTAATATCAAGTCCTTTACCGGCCGTTTCAAAGATCGTCGTTATCTGAACAGGGGCAGTCAGTTTTGTTTAGCGTCGGCAATTGAAGCCATAAAAGATTCAGGAATTGAAGAAGATGTATTGTCGGAAGCCGGTCTGTTCATGGGAACCGGTCCGAACCTGGATATCGGGGGGGAATTCCCGGAGATCCTGGAGGGAAAGATGGACCGGGATGATCTCATGGCACTCTGGATGTTGAGGTTCCTTCCAAATACGGCAGCCTCTGCGACTGCAAAATATGCACAGATTCACGGAGAGAACCTGACCATCACAACGGCTTGTGCCGCTTCTCTGCAGGCCGTTGGGGAGGCCTTCAGGAAGATAAAGGATGGGTACCTGGACCTGGCACTTGCCGGTGGGGGTGATTCGAGATTGAGTCCGGGAGGTATCCTTGCTTACAGGAAGGCCAACGCTCTCTTTGAGGGAACCGGTGATCCGGAAAAAGCAAGCCGTCCCTTTGATGACAAAAGAAAAGGATTTGTCCCCGGTGAGGGTGGTGCTGTATTTCTACTGGAAGAGTTAACGCACGCCAAAGCACGGGGGGCATCGATCTATGCTGAAATCTGTGGTGCTGCCAGCTCCATGGACGGATATAGCATGACTGCCCCGGACCCGGATGCCAGGTGGGGAGAAAAGGCGCTGTCCGGTGCATTCCAGGATGCGGGAATGAGTCCCGGTGACATAGATGTTGTTTCTTCCCACGGAACCGGTACGCCGCTCAACGATACCATGGAAGCCTGCCTGCTGGACCGTGTCTTCGGAGTGCACGCCCCTTTTGTCCTTGCCTT
>JAFDJF010000058.1 GCA_019307645.1 Deltaproteobacteria bacterium | reverse complement strand
TCAGGACTGCTCATCATCTATGGCCCTCCCACGAAGCATCGTTACTCCTACTCAGATGATCAGTGGCACGTTTCAATCGGTTGCCACGAAGAGACCCCTCTCATTCAATTGACTAAGAGGAAAGTGTGAAAACGTGACAGCATGCCCCCGGAGAGGTTTCGTGCCTTGAACCCGTGTTCCAGCAGCATTGCGGGGGGCGTGTCTTTTACAGGGGGCGATTGCTTCGGAGTAGCTGTGCTTTCCTTTCTCTTCTCGAGATAGCTCATCTCGGGAGAGACTTTAATTTCTGACGGAACTTCGACAGATTTCGCTCAAGTCGGTTCGTGAGGCAGGGCATCAAGGCACAGCCATGTTCCTCACTCCGTGAGCATTTCCCGGACTGCCGCTATTGAGTCTGTTGCCCAGTCGAGGCGCCCGCCGCTTTAACCCTTTCCAACAGGCTTTCCGACAATTTTCCATCAACCTTGAGCTGGTGTTCTTTCTGAAAAGCCTTAATGGCCTTTGCCGTTTTGGAGCCGTACTTCCCATCGATCTTTCCCACGTCATGGCCTGAACTTCAGCAACTTGCTGCCGCTCATAGCCGCTGTTCGTTTCGGCGAGTCTGGCCCGGACCATGGTTGCGCTGATTCTGACAGGCACCCCGACCTTTTCAGCCAAGTGTTGTCCAATCTTTTTCAGGGCGCCGACAAGCTGCAGGGGTAGCGCTCGCTATAGCAGGTCAAGGGTAAGGTATCGGGCCAGCATCCCACATGTCGCCCCTGTCGCATCTCCATCTTGATGATGCGAATGCCCGCTTATCGAAACAGATTACCTCACCAGGATCAGCCTCACATCCATGACATTCGTGTTCGTGGGTCCTGTCATGAGGAGGTCTTGAGTCTTTTCAAGGAAGTGATACGCGTCATTATTCTTCAGATAGTCTGCGGCCGAAATGCCTGCTTCTTTTCCTCTGGTCACCGTAAAAGGGTCTACCACGGCGCCTGCTGCATTTGTGGGACCATCATTTCCGTCAGAGCCGCCGCATAGTACGACAACTCGAGGCGGAAGCCCCACGAGGTCAAGACAAGCAGCCAGGCCGAACTCCTGGTTTCTTCCGCCGAGACCATCACCCCGGATGGTCACTGTGGTTTCCCCTCCGGAAATGATACATGCCGGTGGCGGGATGGGTCTGCTGGTTTTGACAATCTCCTTGGCTATAGCCGTGTGAACCAGCGCCACTTCTCTTGTTTCGCCCTCCACCATGGAGGAGAGGATGAGCGTTTCATAACCCAGCTCTTTTGCCTTTTCACTGGCTGTTTCCAGGGCCATGATGTTACTTCCCACGATAAAATTGAATACACGGTCGAATATGGCGTCATCCTCTTTGGGTGTTTCGGGGATTCGACCTTCCAGGCCCGCCTTCAGGTGTTCACGGATCGAAGCGGGAATATCATCCAGATCATATTTCCTGAAGATTGCCTCGACGTCCTTGAACGTAGAGCTATCAGGAACAAAAGGCCCTGAGGCAATCACATCCATTTTGTCTCCCACCACATCGGAAAGCATGAGGTTGACAACAGTGGCCGGGAAAGCTGCTCTTGCCATCTGCCCCCCCTTGGAAGAGGCGATGTGTTTTCTAACAGCGTTGATTTCATCGATGCTGGCCCCGCAAGCCAGAAGCAGCCTGGTGATTTCCTGTTTTTCCGAAAGCGTTATATTTTTTCCAGGGTGGGGGAGCAGCGCAGATCCACCGCCTGATATGACAGAAAAAATCAGGTCTTTCTCGCCGGCACCATGCAAAAGATCAAGGATCTTTTGGGTCCCTTTCACACCATTTTCGTCTGGCACAGGATGGCCGGCCTCGATGACCTCAGTGAACACAAGGTCCTCAGTAAATCCGTACTTGACGTTGATGATCCCTTTCTGGATTCTTTCTCCGAGCAAATCTTCAATGGCTTTGGCCATGGGGGCCGTTGCCTTTCCCGCACCAACGAGGGAAATGCGATCAAACTCGGTCATATTAAGTTTGGTTTTAGGATTCCCTTTCGTTCCAAGGATGAGGCGGTCCCCTTCAACGTGAATGAAATTCTTTACTGCCTGGAATGGGTCAACAGCCCGGAGACAATGCATAAATATTTCTTCAGCCTCGGAACGCATCTTCTTCAATTGCTTCAGTTCTTTTTCCATGATCTCAGGCACCCTACGCTCTCATTTCCTTGAAGGCATGGTGACATCACGCCTGTACTGCCTCCGGCAAGAGCCCTCTCTACCCTCGAAGCCGTTACCGGTCAGTTATACATAGCAGTTCTGGTTGCACGACTGGTAGGGCTGCACATTTCGCAGTCAGCCGAGAAGAAATAATGCCAGAATTCGGTAGCCCTCTACCCAGCCTCTTTCGGTGACCGAATTCGGTAAAATGTTGCGTACAGAACAGGTACGACGAGCATGGTAAGAATGGTCCCAAAAGCAAGACCTGCCATTATAGTAACAGCCATACCAATCCAGAAGACATCCTGAAGAAGCGGAACTACTCCAAGGACTGTCGTGGCTGCAGCAAGGACCACCGGCCGTAGGCGGGACATGGCCGCACCAATTACGGAATCATATGGGGCTTTTCCCAAAGACAGATTGGCATTCACTTCATCAAGTAAAACAATAGCATTTTTTATCATCATACCTACAAGGCTCATAGCACCGAGCAGGGCCATGAAACCAAAAGGAGCATTAAATACCAGCAGGCCGAACGTCATGCCAATCATGGCAAAAGGAATAGTTAAAAGAATAACAATCGGCGGTCGATAGGCATTGAACAGCATTACAATGATCAACAGAATAATAATAAACGCTGGAATCACTCCCGGGATTAGGCCCTTTTGGGAGTTAGCCTGATCTTCTGTAATACCTCCCCACTCACCCTTATACCCTGGGGGGAGTTCAATGGCTTCGACCTTCTCTTTGACTTTCGCCACCAAGGTCGGCAATGTTACTCCTAGGACCGGATTCGCCTGAACAGTAATTGTGCGCCTCCTGTCCCGCCTGTAGATTCTTGTTTCTTCCCACTGCAATTCAACGCCATCAATGACCTGGGCAATCGGCAAGGTCGTTGTGGAGAGACCGGGGGAGACCTGCAGGGTATCAAAAGACGCAATACTCGTCCTTTCATCCTCAGCATGGCGCAAGATGATCGGCATCAGTTCGTCTTGTTCGCGATACAAACCTACAGTGCGGCCGTCATAGGCTCGTTTGGTAGCATTGGCTACATTTTCACGGCTAACCCCAGCCAATCTCGCGCGATCCTGATTGTACACTGGAACAATGCCCGGTACCTTCTGACGCCAGTCGATCTGCATGGCTCCAACCAGTGGTTCATCGCCCAGAACTGCCAGCATCTCTCCAGCAAGAGCCCGTAAAACGTTCATGTCTGCAATCGCCGGACCACCAATACGATATTCAAATGACCAGGTTTTGGCCGGACCAACCCCGAATTTCCGCACGGGCACCATGGCGTCGGGATAGGTCTCGACAAGCCATGGGGACAGGTCAGCTATCAGGCCGTCAATCTCACGAAAGTCATGCAGGTTCACAATCAGCTGACCGTAAGCAGAGTTTCCTGCCTCGGGCTCAACAGGCAGATAAAACCGAGGAGGACCAGCACCAATGAATGCCGAGACTTTGTCGACCCGTTCATCCTTCAGAAGTTTCTCCTCCAGCTTGGTCAGTTCTGCTGATACTGTTTCAATTCGGGTGCCCTGCGGCGCATAAAAATCGATCATGAACTTGCTCATGGACGAGTCCGGAAAAAAGAGCTGTTCGACAAATCCAAACCCGAGAAAAGACATTACCAGCAATCCAATTATTGAAGCCATGAACACGACGCGAAAACGAATGGCTTTCTCAAGGACCCTGCGAAATATGACGAAAAACTTGCCTCCATATTCGTCGTCATCCTGTTGACCCGGTTTTGGGGCAGGCAACATATCAATGCATTTGATCGGGGTCAGGGTCATGGAGATCACCCAACTGACCAACAGGGATATCCCAACTACCAGCATCAGGGATAGGCAATATTCGCCTGTGCTTTCCGGAGATCCACCAATGGGATAAAATGCCATAACCGCAACGATGGTAGCCCCTAAAAGCGGCATGGCAGGCCCACCGGCAGCTTCGATAGCTGCCTCCTTGCGGTCCATCCCTTTTCGCACTCGCACAACAAAACCATCGGCCACAACAATTGAGTTGTCAACCATCATGCCAAGGGCAATAACAAGGGCACCAAGAGACATGCGCTGTAGATCGATACCCATCAGAGCCATAACAATGAATGTGCCGAGGATTGTCAAAATTAAATCAATGCCAATAAGAACGCCCATGCGCCAGCCCATGGCAGCGGCCAGCACAATGAGAACAATGAGAACAGCCTCTCCCAGGTTAATGAAGAATCCGTTAACCGAGGCTTCGACTATATCCGACATCCAATGGACCTGATGAATGTCCAGGCCGACGGGCAGCTCAGCGACCAGCTCTTCCATCCGAGCATCAACAGCCTTGCCCATGTCAACAACATTGGTCCCAGCAATGTTCGTGATAGAAATCGCCAAAGCCGGCTTCCCGTTAAAACGCATCATGGTTTTGGGAGGGTCAGCATATCCACGCTTAACAGTCCCGATATCACGGATGCGGATTAACTCGTCGGTCCCCCTATAGGGCTTTCCCCTGCTGACAGCCTGCAGGCTGTCTATCATGGAGGGATGAATGGCCAGTTCACCAATGTCTTCCGGAGAACGAAATTCTCCCGAAGGAGCAATACGGGCCCGCACATCCTGAATATTCACGCTGCCGGCATCAACCACCATGTTCTGCTGTTGTAATGTGTTGAGGACACTCGCATCAGAGAGACCCAGTTGGGACAGTTGACTTTCCGAGGCCTCAAGGTAAATCACCTTTGCCTGCACTCCCCAAAGTTCCACGCGAGCCACATCTTCAACCAGGCTGAGTTCTTTCTTGAGGTCTTTGGCTGCTTGTTCCATTTCCGCATAGGAAAAACCATCCCCGGTGATTGCCATAAGAAGGCCGTAGACATCACCGAAGTCGTCATTGATCATAGGTCTATTAGCCCCCGGGGGAAGTGATGTCTCAATTTCGCGGATCTTCCGCCGCATCTCATCCCAGACTTGCGGTAACTTATCGGACCAGTACTGGGGTTTAATGTTCACCCATATCTGTGAATAACCCGGGGCCGAGAAGGACTTGAGATAATCAATCGTTTTGAGCTGCTGCAGGGCCACCTCGATACGATCTGTGACTTCAAGCTCCACCTCTTCCGCACTTGCGCCAGGGTATTGAGTAACGACAACCGCAGTCTTAATACTGAACGCCGGATCTTCAAGCTGGCCCAACGAAAAGAAGCTTCCGATCCCCGCAAGGACCAACAGGAAGGTGACAAAGTATGTGACAGCCTTTTTTTCTATTGCTGTTTTAGTAAGATTCATGTCTTTCTTCTCTCTGGTCTACAGTTTCTCTGGCCTTTCAAACTAGCAACCTTTGAAGCTTCAGTGCTCACTCTCTTCGACCTTCCTTACTTCCACACTTCGTCATTGAATAATCCTGACCTTCTGCCCTTCTCGAAGTGAATGAACTCCCGCAATGACTATCCATTCGCCAGACTTGAGTCCTTCGTCTATCATAATGCCCTGGTCCGAGAGTTCTCCTGCTTTTACTTCCCGCAGGGTCACCTGTCCGCTTTTTTCATCAATGACCCACACAAAGTTCTGCTTTTCTGTATCTGTTGCGAAAACAGCTGAGATAGGGACCATGATTCCTTCGCTTCCGACAACAACTCCTGGCTCTAGTTCACCACGTGCCTGCCCGGCCATCCCCGGGAGGATTTTTATGTCATCAGGCTGGTCCATGATCAGGGTAACGGGGTATGTCCGGGTGGTTCTGGAAGCCTCCTTACCGATCTCCTTTATAACCCCTGAAATTTCATGGTCAGGGAAAGGATCAAACCGGACATAGACTTTTTTCACTTTTGGGGCATATGAAATGAGGTTTTCGGGAATATTTACGACGAATTCAATTCTGCTTGTATCAACGACTCTCACAATCGGCTGCTTTGCATTGACATCTTCATAATTCTCGACAAAAGTCTCAACAACGGTGCCGCTGAAAGGGGCCTTCAGGTAGGTATAGCTCAAGGCATCCTTTGCAGTGGCGACTTGAGCCTCCAGTGATGTAACCTGCGCTTTTGCACTGTCACGATCACCCAGTTTAAGATCGATCATAGCCTCGCTTATGGCTCCCGGATCTTTTTCCCTGATTTTCACTACGCGCGTGTAATTGCTCTGGGCCAGCTTCAATGCGGCCCGGGCCCTGTCAAGCTGTCCCTGGGTATTTCTGAGGTTTACCTCGTAGTCACGTGGGTCAAGACGCACCAGGAGCTGACCTTCTTGCACCTCATCTCCTACCTTGACGGGAAACTGGGACAGAGTCCCGTTTACACGAAAGGAAAGGTCTGCCTCTTGGGATGCCCGCGCCTTCCCCGGGAACGTTCGTCCTGTCAAAGCCTCCGGACCTCCAACCTGCATCGCCTTTACAGAGCGGACTACTTCTTTCTTTGGAGGCTCTTCCTTTGAACATCCTGAGATCAGGAATAGGGAGAATAATATGAAAACTGTGCTTTTAATATGGTCTTTCATATAACACCTGCCTTACATAAAATTTGTGGGGCACCGGGAGATTGTCGTATTGTTTCTTCCCATTACTCCACCACTTTTTCTTCTGTTATATTCTCGAGTTCTTCCGGCGACAGCATGTTCCCCCAGTTCGTTCTCTGTCGCATTTCCTCTTTTGTCTCTTCGTTCACAAAGCCTTTTCCCTCACGAATCTGCCATCCGCCACCCAGGGCCTTGTACATGGCAATCAGGTTGAGGGCTATTTCACCGTTGACGGATGTCAGGAGATCCTGCTCCTGGGTCAGGAAGCGCTGAGTATCTAATACCCGCTGATAGTCCGCAATACCTTCACGGTACTGAATGAGAGAGAGATCCACAGATCGCTTGGATGCTTGCACGCTGTCAGCAAGATATTTTGCCTGTTCCTGCGAACTCATAAATCCTACTATGGCGTCTTCCACTTCCCGGTATGCATTGAGAACAGTGAGCTGATAGTTCACAATCAACTGCTGGAACCGGGCGTCCTGAATCCGCACACTGTTCGTTATCCTTCCATAATTCAAAAATGGCCATCGAATTGAAGGGCCAGCAAAGTAGGTAAGGCTGTCCGAATCAAAAAGGTCACTGAAGCTTGCATTATTGGAAGGTAACCCGCCCTTTTCACTCGTTTGCAGTCCTATAGACCCAACGAGGGAAAATTGCGGGTACAGATCCGCTTTCGCTACTCCAATACGGGCGCTCTGTGCTGCCGCCTGCAGTTCAGCACTGCGAATATCGGGCCGTCTGCGAAGCAGATCAGCCGGGATTCCCACAACCACTTCCGGCGGAGCATCAGGCACGGCCCCGGATTCAACAAGTACATTCTTTAACTCTCCGGGAGGAATACCAAGTAAAATACTGAGTCCGTGCTGTGCCTGTCGAAAACCGATTTTCAGACGTGAGATTGTTGCTTCTGTGTCATTCAGGAGCGCCCTTGCCTGCTGCATGTCAAGCTCGGAAACCAGGCCGCCTTCAAAAAGCGCCTCTGCTATTTCAAGACTCCTCTTCTGAATCGCTACATTCTCCTGAGCAATCACGATCCGCTCCTCAAAAGTGCGAATCAGAACATAGGCACGGGCCGTTTCAGCGGTTAGCGTCACCAGTGCATCATCATAGCCTGCAACCGAAGCGAGCAGATTTGCCTCGGTAGATTGAATACCTCTGCGGAAGCGGCCCCAGAAGTCAAGCTCCCATGCAGCGTCAAAGCCGAGCTGGAAATCGTAATAGAATTTATCAGCGGCCGCTGCGTTCGGTGCATTTTCGCTTACTTCCACTGCGGCCGCAGACCCGCTAAACTGCTGAACCTGCGGATACTGCCCCCCAACGGCAATTCCTAATTGCGCCCGGGCCTCCATGATGCGGAGCCCGGCGATCTGCAACGGCAGGTTCTGCCTGTACGCAGTCTCTATTAGTGAATCGAGCACCGGATCATTAAAGATCTTCCACCATGAGGTGAGATCTGCCGGTTCAGTCTTCATCTGCGGTAACCCGCTATCGATCCACTCCTCCTGGGACGGTGCATCAGGTTGAACAAAATCCGGACCTACTGCACATCCGCTTGCCAATAAAACAAGAATAATGAGATTTCCGAGGCGCGATAGCAATGATTTCATTTCATTTCTCTCAGCAAACAATGTATCTGTCATGAATAAAGGGCGTTAACCAATTCTTGATGCGTATAACATAAAATACTCCGCCCGTCCATGGGTATAAGATGAAGATAATTGAAGCTCCCTGCAGCCCGCGAC
>JAFDJF010000530.1 GCA_019307645.1 Deltaproteobacteria bacterium | reverse complement strand
GTAAGTGCTGAAAATATTAAACCGAATTCAGAAGATTCGGATGATCCGGAGGCGAGAAAACAAGTCAGGATATCCATTCAAGATCACGGCAGGGGCATTCCCCGGGAAGTCCTGGACAAGATATTTGAGCCGTACTTTTCATCCAAGGAATCTGTGACTCAAAAGGGCCTTGGTCTGGGCCTTTCCATTTGTTATTCGATAGTTGAAAAACACGACGGCCATATCGAGGTTGAATCCAAGGTGGGGACCGGCACAACATTCCATGTATATCTTCCTGCCTCTGAGGATTAACAAATTGACAGAGAGCCTGTAGAGTGAGGCATACCAACTGTTTCATCGGGATCAGACCTCCCAAACTATCTTCTCTTTTACCCCTTTTTTACTCTTCTTGATATGCTCCCAGTAGGAGAACAGGAAGCGGCATTTTCGATATTAATACAGAAAAAGTCTTGACTTTTTCGATATGTTCGCCAGACTGGGTGACTACAGAAAAGTTGGCGACCCTCTTGCCGCAAGATTTTTTCAGTTCAAATTTCACCTCCTCGATCTAAAAGAGATAAAAAACACACTAAAGCCTGAAAGCATTTAATCTGAGTTTGAATGGTTGTTGAACATTGGAGGCTTTCTGGAACCGTATCTCAAAGAAAGCACCAGGTATTACAATCGCAAAAAAAATCCCGTCTTGACATCATTTTTGCCGACATGAAAAAGGAGAAATCACTATGATCGGACGCTCCGGAAAACCGCCCAGGCGGAAACCGCCTGTTGCACAGATGAATATAATTTTCCTGACGCTGTATACATACTATGTTTACTTTTGCATTGCGTTTAATGGTGGTGCGCTGCTTCCCGGTCCACAAGCGGATGGACTGGCTTTTTTTCGTGCCATTGTGCCCACATGGGAGGCGGCGCTCGTATATCTTATATGGTTCGCGTTTCAGGCACTTCTTTATTTGATTGCACCCGGAAAGATTGTGGAAGGGCTTCCCCTGCCTGACGGGACAAGGCTTAAGTACAGGATAAATGGCTTTTCTTCTTTCATTATCACTGCCGCGGTCGTGGCGCTCTGCGTCTGGCAGGGATGGTTCTCTCTTGGCTGGATCCATAAAAACTTCGGTGCGCTGCTGTCGGCAATTACCATTTTTTCCTTCGTTTTAAGCCTGTTCCTTTATTATTACGGGAAGTTACCTGCCAATCAGCCGGGCAAAGTAACTGGCCGGTTCGTGATCGATTATTTCATGGGGACGAGCCTGAATCCGCGGGTGCCGCCGGTTACAGGTTTTGATTTCAAATTCTTCTGTGAGGGCCGCCCGGGAATGATCGGCTGGATCTTGTTAGATTTTGTTTTTGCCGGCGTTCAATATGAACGGCATGGCTTTGTATCGAATTCGATGATTCTGGTCTGCGCCCTGCAGGCCTTCTATGTGCTTCACTACTTCTGGCAGGAATCTTTTGTGTTGAGCACCATTGATATACGTACTGAGCGATTCGGGTGGATGCTGGTATACGGTGATCTGGCATGGGTTCCCATGACTTACTGCCTGGGAGCTTTTTTCCTGATTGATCACGTGCACAGCCTACCGTTTTGGGGCGCGTCAGTCATCTTGTTATTCAATATCGCAGGGTTCTACATTTTCCGGGCATCCAACCTGCAGAAGGATCGATTCAAAAGGGATCCGGACAACGTTCTCATCTGGGGAAGGAAACCCGAATCCCTTGAGACAAAACGAGGTACAAGGCTCCTGATTTCAGGGTTCTGGGGCAAGGCCAGACACGTCAATTACCTGGGCGATGTAATGATTGCACTTTCCTGGGCACTCCCATGCCTACTGGGGTCATCTGTGCCATATTTACAGCCACTCTGGTTCGCGTTTCTACTGATTATGCGAGAACGCAGAGACGACCGCTGGTGCGCACAGAAGTATGGAGAGGACTGGTCCCGTTACCGCGAAAAAGTGCCATGGAGGATCATTCCTCACGTATACTGATGCGAGATGTCATTGTAGACAATGATCTTAAGTTTTTAGTCGAACCCTAACAACCAAAAGGAGGATAGCAATGACGACATATTCAGCAGATGAGATCCTTGAAACCCACCGACGATTTATGGAGGTCCGGAACCGTATTGATGCGGGGGAAATATGGTGGGACGCAATGCGTGAGTTCTTCACCGAAGATGCCATATTTGTCGATCCGGCCTGGGGCCGCGTCGACGGCCTCGACAACATCGTCAAGTTCTGGCTTGAGAGTATGGCAGGTCTTGAGGACTGGTCATTTCCTCACGAGTGGGAGGCGATCGACGGAAACTACATAATTACAGGCTGGCAAAACCGCCTCCCCGGCAGACGCGCCGACGGCACATATTACCAGGCACCCGGAATGTCTCGACTTCTTTATGCCGCTAACGGCAAGTTTTCTTTCGAGCACGACCTGCTCAACATGAGGCATGTGATGGAGCTTTTGGATGAGAGCGGGTGGCAGCCCAGCGGAAGCATCAACATGCCGCCGGCCAATCCCGTTCGCCTTTGTGCCTGGGAACCCTGAGACCATTTGCCCAAGGAAGGATACGCTGACTTCGTAAGACCGATTTTCTCTTTTTATGGATCCTCTCCAAAAGAGTTGATCTAAATGAAAGGTTCCAGGGGGCAAGGGGTCCAGGATTCGAGTGAAATGCTAAAAATTATAAAGAGTTAAACGTTTGGCAAAAATCGTATAAGTTTTGTTTGCATATATACAAAGTAACGAAACGCTTTCCAAAAGATGAAATGTACGGTTTGACCTTACAAATCAGAAGATCCGCTGTCTCCATACCATCGAATATCGCCGACGCGATGGTTATAGGAGAAAAACAACCTTAGAGTATGTGAGATTTCTCTATATTGCTTATAGTTCAGTCTGTGAGCTGGAAACCCAAACGATGATATCTGGTGACTTGGGTTATGTGGGAAAAGAG
>JAFDJF010000529.1 GCA_019307645.1 Deltaproteobacteria bacterium | reverse complement strand
AAAGTGATCTAAAGTTGAGGAGTGCGCTTAATGCGCAGACATTTTTAAGAGAAAAAAATGGACGCTTCGCAACAGTCAATTGGAACGAACAGTCTGAAAGGTATCAAAATCGATCGCGAAGCGCACCATAACTTTAGCTCACTTTAGTTCACTTTAGACACTTTAGACACTTTAGATCACTTGTGAAGACCGCGTGGCCAAGTACACCCCTGCGGGGTGAAACCAAAGCCGGGCCCTCAGGACTCGGATTCTTGACTAACGGAGCCAGTTTTTAAACGTTTCATTGTACCGGCAAAATAATTGATGGCAAAATAATTAAAAAATGGGAACCGTTAGTGCTTTGCCAAATCCTCCGGTATTTCCTCATAGTGCTGCTGAACCCATTCCCTGCTCCTTGCCTCGTACCAGGCATAGCGCATAATCAGCCGGTATGCCATTCGCTTGAATGGGTTGCTGGAAAACAGCATGTTAAAAAATATGGCCGGTCGAGTATAGTATTTTCTGAGGTATTTTTTCTGCAGGGCCAGTATTTCATCCTTTGTATAGGCATTGTTCGCCATGATCGGGTGCATGAAGTCGTAGTGGGAAAAATCGGGGTCCTGAATCCGTCCCTCTTTGATTGCCTGATCATAATAGCGAGTCCCCGGAAGCGGAGTTGTGATGGTAAGCACAAGGAAATCACCGATATTGACTGCAAATTCATAGATCTGACTAAGGGTTTGCTCTGTGTCGTTCATGTCGCCGAACATAACATTTGTCATGACCATAATGCCTCGGGACTTCAGGAGTTCCGCAGCCTCCCGAATCTCATCAAAGGTCTGTTTTTTTGCATAGTTTCGAAGCGTTTCCGGGGTGATGCTTTCCACACCCAGCATGACTTCGTAGCATCCCAGGCGCTTAAATTCATCCAGCAGGTCCCGGTCCCGGAGGATGTCCCTTACCCTGGATTGAAACCAGAAATCGCACTTGAGCCCGGAATGCCCGAGATGCTCCAGAAAAGACTTGTTGCGTTCACGGTTCTGGTTAAAAGAATTTTCATTAAATACGAAAAGGGATTTGTCATAGAGCCGGTTAAGCATTTGCATCTCTTCCACAACCAGTCTGCCGCTGCGGCCCCGCCAGTTTGAGTTCCACAGGACAGCCTCGGAGCAATACGTGCAGCGGTCACCGCATCCCCTGCTGGTTGAGATCCCTACAGCCCGGCGACCCATGCCGTGCAGGTAGTATGTCGGATGATTCAATTCAGTTTTATGATACCCCGGCATGGGCAGGGTATCGAGATCCGGGATCAGGGACCGGGGAGGGGTTGAATGGGGCCGGTTGTTGTGACGACACATGAGACCCGGCACATTGCAGGAGGCCTTCTTATCGTTGACCTCCAGCCATTTAATCAGCTCCAGAAAGGTTTCTTCTCCCTCGCCCATTACAATGTAGTCCAGTTCCGGCACGTCGATCAGAATTTGTTCGGCATTCAGTGAAAAGTGGCCGCCGCCTGCCAGGATTGTTGCACCGGGCAGACTCCTGCGTACCAGGCGCACGGCAGCCAGGGCATCATTGTGAAAGGTTGTTGCTGAGCAGGTTATCCCCACCATGTCATATGCGCCTTCTTTCAGGCGTTTTTCCAGGTCGGTCCAGGGGCGGTCAAAGGTCGTTGCATCAAGGAGTTCTACGGTCTGACCGTTTGATTCGAGATAGGCAGCCAGGGCCATGAGGCCCGGTGACGGCATCCACATGCGCAGTGCGCCAAAGATCTTATGCGGGGGGTCCAGCAGGAGAATTTTCACAGGCATAACGGTCCCAGTAATTAAAGAAGTGATACCACTGATCCGGATAACGGGAAATGACGGTTTCAAATACGGTTGCCAGTTCCTGGGTCTTTTCAGCGAGCAATTCTGTTGTTGTTACCCCGGATCTTCGCGTCACCCTGATGGGTTGTTCCATCCATGCCAGATAATGCCCGTCGGGTTTGACAACCGTGAAGACAGGAATGATGGGGGCCCCTGCACTGAGGGCCAGGGCCACGGCGCCAACCGGAAAGATGACTTTCCTGCCAAAAAATACGATCTCCATCTTTTTTCCGCCTTCAAAGCGGTCTCCGAGAAGGGCAATCACCTGGTTTTCTTTAAGCAGTTTGACCAGTTTCAGCACATTTCCGAAATTGGCCGGATCAATGTGGACGGTCTTGATTCCAAGGGTACTGCGCATTTCGTCCCGAAAGTCCTGGACGTCACTTTCAGGGTCCTTGAGTGTCAGGGCGTGAATAGGGCACTCTCTCAAGGCGAAAAGGACACCGCCGAGTTCCCAATGCCCGAGATGGGGCATGATGAGAATGGCGCCATTGCCGTCAGCCAGGGCCTGTTTTATGTAGCGTTTTCCCTTTTCCTCCGGAAAAAGGTATTTACTCAGATGGTTGAGCCGCACATAGTCCAGCAGGTAGAGACCGTAGTTCTGAAATGTACGAATGGCTGTGCGCCTGACAAGGGGGTCTTCAAGGGGGCGCTTGAGGACAACCGAAAGATTCTCCTGTACGGCCCGGCGCATTTTTCCCATGAAAAAATAAAAAATGCGACCCACGACCCTGACATGCCAAAGCTGATAAGACCTGGGTGTTATTCGTGCAAATATGTAGATAATGGCCAGATAAAGCTTTCGCGGCCAGATCATTTTTCCTCCATTATGTTCAAATCGTCACAAGACGCTAAAGTATTACGGATTTTCAGGCAGACTTTTCTTCCACGCCTGCCGGAATCCGTAATTCTGGATGCCATAGAAAAGGCTTCTTTTGCGGAATGGAAAAAGCCTCTTTAAGATAGACCCATAACCCTCCTGCAACTGTTTCGGGGTCATTTTTTTTGGCCTGAATACCACGTGATTCATATCATACTTCTCCCAATCGGTGTGGAGTATCCTGTCTTCCTTCAACAGGGTCTGCTGAATTCGCGTGCCTGGAAACGGCGTCAGTACTGAAAACAGGACCGCCTCAATACGGGCCCTTTCGATAAACCGTAAAACATCTGAAAACACGGACGGGTCATCCTGATCCGTTCCGAATATGAATGAGCCCTGGATACCGATGCCGTGATCATGAATCATTTCTACCGCATCCCTGTATTCTTTTACAAGGTTAGCCGTTTTCCCCAGTGCCGTCAGACATTCCTGGGACAGAGATTCAAATCCAATAAAAAGGCCCATGCAGCCGCTTTTTTGAGCCAAATCCAGAAGCTCTCTGTCTTTGGCGATACTCAGAGAGGCCTGACTGAACCATCTGACATTCATAGGGGCAAGTGCTCTGAAAAGGTCTTTTGCATAATCGGGCTTTCCCACGATATTGTCATCAACAAAGAATATGAAACCGCCTTCCATATGGCCCATTTCGTCTATGACATCTTTGACCGGCCTGACACGATAAGTTCGCCCGTAAAATGAAGTTACAGAACAGAATTCACAGTCAAAGGGACAGCCGCGTGTCGTCTGAATGGTATTTGAAAAAAAATATGCTTTCCTGTTCAACAGGTCCCTTCTGGGATTTCGAAGATGTTCAAGGCTGGAAAAATTTCTCGCCCTGTAAAAGGGTTTCAGCTCACCAAGCTTGAAGTCTGACAGGACTTCAGACCAGTTTTCCTCTGCCTCACCGATGACCACTGCGTCGGCATGCTCCCCGGCCTCGTTCTGCATCATGGTTGGATGTATGCCGCCCAGCACAACCGGGACATTTTTGTCTCTGTAGATGTCTGCGATTTCATATGCCCTTTTGGCCAAAGGTGTCATAACGGAAATGGCAACCAGATCAGGCAGCGTGGAAAAATCAAGAGATTCCACAGTCTCATCAACGATTGAAACATCCCAGTCTTCGTCTGTCAGCGCGGCCAGTGTTGTCAGGGAGAGATAAGGGAAACGAAAGTATATCTGTCCCCACAGGCTGTGATCCGGCCATTTGGGCGCAACCAGAAGGAGGTTCATCAGAAAGCCCCGTCAATCGGGTCTGGGCAATACCATTGATCAGGGTATTTGCGAATGTATTTTTCAAATACCCGGGCAGTCTTGCCTAAATTGTTTCTAATGGCCTCGTTTCTGTCCCCATCGAGATCAAGGGATATGGCCTCTTCCAGCACGCCAAAGTATCTGCCGCCTGGCTGCTTGAGTACAAAGGCGGGGATAAGTGCAGCCCCGGATTTCATTGCCATAACAACCGGTCCCGCCGGGAAGTTTATCTCTTTTCCAAAAAACTTGACCGGCCAGCCGCGACCCAGAAAATCTTTATCGCCAATCATGGCTACAACACCGTTGTCGCGGAGGTGATGTAAAACTTCAATCCCGGAAAAAGGCGATTCGCTCATTTCAAATATTTTAATCCCCTTATCTTTTCTCAGCCTGTTGACCAGGGAATTGGTGGCAGGGGTGTTGTGGGGTATGGCAACGACGCCCAATGGATAATTGGACAGTCGTACCATTGTCCCTCCGAATTCCCAGTTCCCCACATGGGCGGACAAAAGAATCGCACCCTTTCCTCTGGCCAGTGCCCTTTTCAGGATTTCTTCCCCGTCGAGATGAGAAAAGAACCGCTTTACCTTGTGTGGCGGAAGCTGAGGCATTAGAAAAAAATCAACCATGTACCGGCCATAGTTCAAAAAAATTCTGCGAATTGTCTTTTTTATAAAGGGGTCATCCGGGGGTCTGTCCAGGGCCATGGAAAGGTTGTGTGCAACGCAAACACCATTGACACAACGATCTTTCCCAGCCAGTGGCAGAGGCCAATGGGCAGATATCGCGTTGAAAAGAAAATGGCATAATAGGAAATGGGTCTGTCAAGTATATGTCGCCGCACGATTAGTCCTTTAGGGTTAGCGTAAAAATGACCTGGAAATGAGGTGCCAAAATGGTAACAGTTCAGGTTGCTTAGGCTGTAGGCTAAAGGCTGTTAGTTTCCTCTTTGGGGAATTCCCTGGTCACCCGATAGATCAGAAACACCACTTCATCAGCCAATTCAAACGCTCTGAGTTTCGGATGGTCACGCATATTCCTTTCCTGCAGTACCTAACAGCCTAAATGCCTACAGCCTATCTACCTGAGCAACTACCCAAAATGTAAAATTATTTTTGCGTGAGCCTTTATAAACTGGCTCAACTGGAAAAAATTTACGTGAGCGCGCCGTAGTTCAGGTCAAGATTCTTTTCAATGGCGGCTTTCACAACAGACATTAATTCATCCTTTCTTTTCTCGTCGAATGCTGAGGTGTCAATCAGGT
>JAFDJF010000528.1 GCA_019307645.1 Deltaproteobacteria bacterium | reverse complement strand
CGCAATCTGCCTGACAGGCTCCTCAAGTGCCCGCCTGACAATTTTAACGGCCATTTTTTCTTCACCGGGGAATTTCGCTTTTTCTAGCACTTTCAACGCGCGGATTAATGCAACCCCACCCCCCGGAACAATCCCTTCTTCAACTGCTGCGCGTGTCGCGTTCAATGCATCTTCGACGCGGTCCTTTTTTTCCTTCATTTCAGTCTCAGTTGCCGCGCCAACATTAATAACGGCCACACCACCGATCAGCTTTGCAAGGCGTTCCTGCAGTTTTTCGCGATCATACTCGCTGGTCGTTTCCTCTATCTGGGCACGTATCTGTTTAACGCGGCCTTCCACGGCGTCTCTGCCGCCGCCGCCGTCAACAATGGTTGTGTTGTCCTTATCCACAGCAACCCGTTTGGCAGTGCCCAGATCATCCAGAGTGATATTTTCCAGTTTTATACCCAGGTCCTCACTGATAGCCTGTCCGCCGGTCATTATGGCAATATCCTCCAGCATGGCCTTTCGTCTGTCACCAAAACCGGGTGCCTTGACGGCCGCACAATGTAATGTCCCACGCAGCTTGTTGACAACAAGTGTGGCAAGAGCCTCTCCTTCCATATCCTCGGCAATAATCAACAGCGGTTTGCCTGTTTTGGCAATTTCCTCCAGAACCGGCACCAGGTCTTTCATGTTGGTGATCTTTTTTTCATTCAGAAGAATGTAGGGATCCTCCAGATGAACCTCCATCTTCTCGGCATTTGTTACAAAGTAGGGGGAGAGGTAACCGCGATCAAACTGCATGCCTTCTACAATCTCGAGAGTTGTTTCCATGCCCTTGGCCTCTTCAACCGTAATGACGCCTTCTTTTCCCACCTTTTCCATTGCGTCGGAGATCACATCACCAATGGTATTGTCATTATTCGCAGAAATCGTACCCACCTGGGCAATCTCCTTCTTATCCTTTGTCGGCTTTGATATGTTTTTCAACTCCCGGACCACAAGATCAACCGCCTTTTCTATTCCCCGCTTAATGGGCATGGGGCTGGAACCTGCGGCTACCAGTTTGGAACCTTCCCGATAAATGGCCTGCGCCAGTATCGTTGCCGTGGTGGTTCCGTCTCCGGCCTCGTCAGAGGTCTTGGATGCAACCTCTCGAACCATCTGTGCCCCCATATTTACAAATCTATCTTCCAGGTCTATCTCCTTGGCAACAGTTACACCGTCCTTGGTAATTTTTGGTGAACCCCAGGATTTATCAATCAGGACATTCCTGCCCTTAGGGCCGAGTGTAATCTTTACCGCATCAGCCAGTGTATCAACACCTTGCATTATCTTTTCCCTGGCCTTTATACTGTATTTGATTTCTTTTCCTGACATGGCTCAACACCTCCTGGATAGACTATTCAATAATTCCGAGGATATCATCTTCCCGCATAATCAAGTGTTCAACGCCATCGATCTTAATTTCAGTGCCTGCGTATTTGCCGAAGAGCACGTGATCATTTTCTTTGACCTCCAAGGGAAGGCGTTCTCCGTTTTCTTTCACTTTTCCAGGGCCAACGGCACCGACCCTGCCTTCCCGCGGTTTTTCTTTTGCCGTATCCGGAATGATGATGCCGCCTGATGTTTTTTCTTCCTCATCGATCCTCACAACCAGCACCCTGTCATTCAATGGTCTTATTTTCATACTTCAACACCTCCTTTGATTATTTCCTATGCCATCGTTCGACTTCCTGCTGTATTTTTTTGCATAAACCATACCATTAACTTTGATATGCAATAAACGTATGATTCCGGACAGTTGGGTTTGCCTCCATTTACAGACAACTTGTGACATGGCGCCACTATTAGATAAATTTCGAAATCTTCGTTAGCAAAATTTCTAAATGGGCGAGGGCTCAAGATTTTCCGAACCGTACCGCAGTACACCTTACGTGAGGTTCAAAAAACATAAACACACGCAGTTCATGCACTATGGCTTGAGAGAAACGGTTTTCGCCGATCGATTTTTTGGTCACGGCAGGGTTTATTATTATCACTCTCTAATACAGTATTCTTCCTGGGTTTTGATATGGGCTCCAGAATCTAATTGGTTTGTCTCATAGGATTCGATTTCCTGTTCTCTGTCAAACCTCAAAATTGTATCCGGAACCTCCTTCCCTTTTTGGTGAGTTGTTGTCGGAGATTCTGCCTTGTCAAAAGGTATAACCCCATTAATGAGTGGCCGCTGAAGCATTTTCTCGTAAAGATCAATATACTGATGCGCTGTGGTCTCATGATTAAAAGTTTCTTTGCTCTGGTTCATTATACGTTTGATCTGTTGCGCTTTCACCTCGTTTGGCTGTTTGTAAAAAACCATGGCCTGCTCTACGGCCCAGAAAAGGCCGTTAAAATCAAATGTCTCAAAAAGGAAGCCGTTACCGGTCTCCCTTTCAATATCCATATGCTCAACCGTGTCATGAATTCCGCCCGTGTCATGAGCCACAGGAAGGGCTCCGTAAATCGGACCGATCATCTGAGAAAGGCCGCAAGGCTCAAAAAGAGACGGCATTAGCACAAAATCCGATGCGCCATACGCCAAACGCGAAAGCCGCTCATCAAAATCGCACACAGCGACCCTGTCGGAAAAATTGTGGAATCGGACAATATCTTTGAAACGCTGCTGAAATTCTCCATCGGCTACAAAAACGATTTGCAGTTTTTCTTTCCAATAGCGGGAAACGACTTCGTAAATGATTTCTGAAAGCAAATGACATCCCTTTTGGAAGGTATCGAGACGGGAAGGCCAGACAAATAGCGGGGCTTGTTTATCCTGGCGCATGCACAGTGTTTTTTGGAGAAAAAGCTTATTCTCCTGTTTTCCCACAAGGTGATCTTCCGGACCATATTTACGGATAAGTGCCTTGTCCCTTATAGGATCAAAAGATGGATCCGGAGCATTGAGGATGCCTCCGGCACATCCCGCCATTGCTTTATTGG
>JAFDJF010000057.1 GCA_019307645.1 Deltaproteobacteria bacterium | reverse complement strand
AGGTCCGCAGCCGTGTAAGTACACCAGTTACACACAAAAGCAATGATCGTTGGTTCGAAGTCTCCCATAATTTCCTCCAAAAGAAAACGGTATAAGGTGTAAGTACAAGGTACAAGGTACAGGTATAAGGTACAAGGTATAAGGTGTACGGTATAAGGTTTGGAGTACAAGGTTTAATTATTTCTCATGCCGTTTTCAGTCGACCAGATACCGTATACTTTGTGCCGTGTACCGTATACCTTGTGCCTTTCAGGTTATATCCCTATGGCATTCAACGCATCAAGCATCCCGTCGAATTCCGCAAATATTTGTTTTTTGTTAAAATGTTTCACCTGGGCTGCGCCGCTTGGGCAGAACCCGGAACAACTCCCGCATCCCTTGCACATGGCTTCATTGACAACAGATACCCCTCTGCGCTCGTCAAATTCAATGGCACCGTATGGGCAAAGACCAATGCAGGTTTGACACCCCGCACATATATCCGGATCGATCCAGGAAATTGTCGGGGAAATTTCCACTTTACCGAGTGTCGACAGTTCGAGGGCTTTGGCAGCTGCGCCGGATGCCTGAGCAACCGTATCAGTAATATCTTTTGGCCCCTGACATGCGCCGGCCAGGAATACGCCGTCCGTGGGTGTATTCAACGGACCGAGTTTGGGATGTTCTTCAAGAAAAAATCCGTCCGCTCCCAGATTTAACCCGAACACTCTGGCAACATCATTGGCATCACCGCGTGATTCCATTGCAGCACAAAGAACCACCATATCCACGGGAAGCCTGTAGCGCATGTCACCCAGGGTATCTTCTCCGACCACCACAAGCTTTCCTTCCTCCTCAGGCGTAGTGGCGATGCCGGTAATTTCGGCAGGCTTTCCCCTGATAAACAGGATGCCTTCTTCCTGGCACCTTTGGTAAAATTCCTCATACCCTTTGCCGAAACAACGCATATCAATATAAAAATCGTAGATCTTTACGTGATGCCCCAGCTTGTCATGGACAAGATGCCCATACTTAAGCGCATACATGCAGCAGACCCTCGAGCAGTATTCATGATAGTTTTTATCGCGACTGCCGACACAGTGCACAATGGCAACACTTTCAGGCGGTCTTGTAAACGCACCATACTCATCTTTCATCAGGATCTTGCCTTCTGTGGGACCTGTTGCATTGCTGAGCCGTTCAAATTCCAGGCTGGTAAACACATTCGGGTATTTGCCATATCCGAACTGATCCATTACAGACGGATCCATTAAGTCATAACCGGTGGATACGATAATAGACCCCACGTCTATTTCAATTTCTTCATCTTCAATGGTATGGTCAATTGCCTTTGCCTCACAGATCTTGACACACTCCATACATTCGGAACACACGCCGCAGTTAAGACATCGTTGGGCTTCCTTCTGTGCGATTTCTTCAGAAAAGCCCAAATTGACTTCTTCAAAAGAACGGGCTCTCTCTCCAATGTCTCTATGGGAATTCCTGGCTCGCTGTTCTTCGGGAAGATCTTCGGGGATTTCCTGCCAGTCTTGACCCGGGGGTTCGTGAGCGGCAAGTTCTTCAGAAAAGCTTTCAAGATCTTCTCCATTTATAAAGCGATGAATCGCCTCTACTGCCTTGTGGCCTGAAGAAACGGCTTCAATAACCGTTGCCGGTCCTGTGACCGCATCACCTGAAGCAAACACGTGTGAAACAGAAGTCTGCATGGTGTGGGGGTCCACGACAAAAGTACTTCGGCGGCTCATTTCAAGGCCGGTTTCATCCTTTACCCAAGATATGTCAACACGCTGTCCAATGGCCGGGATAATCGCATCACACTCAATGATAAACTCGGAGCCTTGCACGGGTACCGGTCGTCTACGCCCGGATGCGTCCGGTTTGCCCAGTTCCGTTTTAATGCATTCGAGACCGGTGCATTTTCCCTCTGCACCATGGATGCGCACAGGTGCGGTAAGATATTGGATTTTGATGCCTTCCTCCAGGGTTTCTACAATCTCTTCCTTATAGGCCGGCATCTCCTGACGGGTTCTGCGGTATACGATGTCAACCTGCTCAGCACCCAGACGGAGCGCTGATCGAGCTGCGTCAACGGCCACATTGCCACCACCGAGAACGACCACGCGTTTTCCGGGTGCTTCCCGGCTACCCAGATTCACCTCTCTCAGAAAATCTACAGCGTCCAGCACTCCTTCAAAATCCTCTTCTCCCGGGATACCCAGTTTCATGCCCAGGTGTGCGCCGATACCCAGAAAGATGGCTTCAAATCCTTTATCTTTGAGATCAGACAATGTAAAATCAGTGCCCAGTTTTTTGCCGGTCTCCACCTCGATGCCCATGCCGGTAATGGTGTCAATTTCCTGATCTAAAATTTCCGGAGGCAGCCGGTAGTCCGGAATGCCCACCCTGAGCATGCCTCCCAGCTTGGGTAATGCCTCAAAAATGGCCACTTGATATCCCTTGAGTCTCAGATAGTAGGCCACGGTAAGACCGGCGGGCCCGGAGCCCACGACCGCCACTTTTTCGGGCCGGTCTTCGATTACAGGACGCGCAAATTCGGTGGGGTCCACCTGGTCTGCGACAAAACGTTTTAGATCCCTGATTGTCAGTGCCTGGTCTACTTCCTTCCTTCTGCAGTCGGTTTCACAGGGGTGGGGGCATATACGCCCCAGCACGCCGGGGAAGGGCAGGTGATCCATCATGAGCTGGACGGCCTCTTTATATTTTCCCTGCCCGATAAGCTGGACATAGCCCTGGACATTTGTGCCTGCGGGACAGGCGATGACACATGGGGCACGGTCCTTTTTGTCTATGACATAAGTGATTGGCACGGCCTGAGGAAAAGACCTGTAGATGGCCCTTCTTTTTGAAAGACCCTCATCCCATTCACTCGGTCTTGATACAGGGCAGACATTCGCGCACTCGCCGCAGCCGGTACATGTTTTCTCATTCACATAACGGGCTTTGCGGCGTATTTTTACTTTAAAGTTACCGATATAACCGTTAACCTCTTTTACCTCACTGTATGTCAGAAGTTCAATGTTTTGATTCTGTCCCACAGAAACCATCTTTGGCGTGCCGATACAGGCAGCGCAATCAAGTGTGGGAAAAGTCTTGTCAAACTGGAGCATGTGTCCGCCGATGGTTGGCTGTCGTTCAACCAGGTAGGCCTTTTTCCCTGAAGCTGCAACATCGAGCGCAGCCTGCATCCCTGTGATTCCTGCGCCGACAATAAGGATATCCGGATGGACAGACGCCTCCCTGGTTTCAAGGCTTTTGTGAAAATTAACCCGGTTGATTGCAGCGGCGGCCAGGCATTTGGCCTTTTTTGTGGCTTCTTCCGGATCTTCAGTAACCCATGAGACCTGTTCGCGCACCGAGGCCTGCTGAAAGTGGTAGGGGTTGAGACCCGCACGCTGACAGGCACCCTGAAAAGTCTTTTCATGCAGTCTCGGGCTGCAGGAAGCGACCACCACCCTGTCCAGGCCAAGTTCCTTAATATCTTTTTCAATCAAATCCTGACCCGGATCTGAGCACATGAATTTATAGTCCCTGGCGATGACAACATTTTTGAGATTCCGTACGTAATCTGCGACTTCATCCACCTGAACTTTACCGGCAATATTAGTTCCACAATGACAAACATAAAATCCTATTCTTACTGGCATATCTCGTTACCTTTGGTGTAGTTTTTTACAGGATGAACAGGATTTGCAGGATATCTAAAAGAAAAATCCGGTTAATCTTGTGTATTCTGTCTAAACAAAACGATTAGGTTTCGCTCCAGCGTCTGGCGTTTACCTCTTCCGTGGAGTAATCAGGCAGCAGGATGGGTGCTGTTTTGGGATTTTTAATTCCTGCTTCCTTGAGTTCATTCTCAAATTGGACAACATGATCCAACGTTAGTTTTTTCAGTTCTACGCCGCCCTTTACATATTCGGCAGCCTCAGCCCCCGCTCGTCTCCCAAATGTGATGATGTCTTGCAGGCTGTTACCCATCAACCGGTTTTCGCCGTGAATGCCGCCCACCACTTCACCGGCCCCGAAAAGACCGGATATTTCAGTTTTTGCCTCTGCATCAATGTTTATCCCGCCGTTCTGATAATGCAGTGTCGGATAGACAAGCATTGGCTCTTTACTGATGTCGATTCCATGTCTGTGAAATTGAATAAATTTGGCGGGCAGCTCTTTTTTTACTGTGCCTTCACCATGCAATTCATCAATCATCGGAGAATCAAGCCACAGCCCGACCCGCCCTGTGGGTGTCATGATTCCTTTGCCTCTTTCCATTGCTTCGCGGATCAATTCCGCAGACTCCACATCGCGGGGCTCCAGCGGAAAGCAGAACTGTTCGCCGTCAGTATTGAGAACATGGGCGCCCAGGCCCCTTACTTTTTCTGTGATCAAGAGGCCGACATTTTGTTCAGGAAAGACAACGCCGGTGGGATGATACTGGGTTGAATAGAGATACTTGTTCCCGACACCCGCACGGTAGGCCAGTACCACACCATCCATGGTCGCCCCATAATGGTTTGTTGTTGCAAAGTCTTTTATATGCAGTCGCCCAAAGCCACCTGTTGCCAGTACAACCGTTTTTGCCTTGCAGATGTAGTATTCATGTGTTTCCATATTATAAAGTACAGCACCGGCGCATTTTCCTTCCTTGTCCAGCAGGAGTTCTGCTGCAGGACAGAATTCAAGCACGGTTATCCTGTCCTGCCGGTTACGCGCCTCATCTCTCACAACCCGCATGATTTCTGCACCGGTCATGTCCCCGGCTGAATGCAGACGCTTGCGAGAAGATCCCCCAAAATGACGCACGACCATACGACCTTCCGGAGTTTTATTAAACATCATTCCAAGGTCTTCCAGCCATGCGATGGACAGGGGCGCGTCATGTGCAAGGGCAGTCACCAGGTTCGCCTGATTGGTAAAGTGCCCCCCACCGATGGTATCAATGTAATGGTAAAACGGTGAATCACATTCCTGACTGGCTGCCTGAATGCCGCCCTCGGCCATGATTGTATTGGAATCCCCGTGGCGTAATTTGGTGGCAATGATTACATTGACGCCTTTTTCGGAAGCCATTAAGGCTGCTGAAGTGCCGGCGCCGCCACCGCCTATCACCAGCACGTCTGTTTCGTACATGACGCTTGAAAGATCAACATTCTCAGGCCTGATAATCGACTTGGACTCCAGGAGATCGGCAACTTCATTCTGAAAAAGGTCGCCTTTGTTCGCCCCGACTTTGACTTTGCGCTTGCCCTCTTTCTGATAATCGGGGTGATACTTGTTTAAGACCTGCTTCCGTTCTTCCAGATTCAGGGCAGGGTAATGCTCGTTGCGTCTGGCCATGGCCACCCGCTCCGGTCGGGTCGCTTCTATTTTTTTGATGAGTTCCTCAAGTTCGGGTGTATACCCCATGGTTTATTCTCCTTTCATCCCCTGATGAAATAGTCTGTTAAAACAGGTTATAGATACTGCCTATCTTCAGGCATCCATTCACCGGGAGGCGCCAGGTCAGGCTCACGTTCACGTTCCATATATAATTTTTCCAGTTTTTTCTTATCCATTTTCATTAGGTCTTTAAGCATCTTGTCGTACTTGCCGGAATTGATCTCTTCAACCCGCTTTTGGAGATGCTCGGCCTTTGGCTGAATATACCTGCCGTAAATGCGGCGGACCAGCTGTCCGATATGATACTGCGGAAGTTCCCCCATACACCGGCTGGCGCAAAGACCGCACTGAATACAGTCAAAGGAAAGCTCTGCCGCCCTGGCAATATCTCCCTGTTTTACAGCAGAGATATAACCCAGCACATCCACATCCATAGGGCATGCCTTTGTACAGCTATTGCAGGCCACGCAGCGGAACAGTTCGGGGTAGAGGGCATGAACAGATTCGGCCGTACCTTCGATTGATTCAATATCGTATAATGCTCTATTGGCCGGATAAAAAGGGATCTGGGCCAGATACATGTCAGGCTCAACAACGGTCTGACAGGCCAGGCCAAAATAAAGTTTGTAGTCACCCGCCTTACGATAAACAGTAGGGCATGCACCGCAGATGCCCCCGCGGCACCCCGCTCCGCGAGTAAACTTGAATCCCGCAAATTCCATGGCCTTCATAATGGTCAGCGTTTCAGGAACATCGTAACGCTTGCCCATAATAAAGACAGGGATTGTGTGCGCACCTTCGGGTAATATAGCTCGATCGCCGGTGGCCATTTTCGGAATCTGTTTTTTGGATTGCTTACGTTTTGCTGTTTGAGCCATATCTGTCTCCTTTAATGGTGAAACGGCACTATGTGAGGCCAATGCACTCTTTGGTTGTTAATAAATCAACACCCGCTGGATCATTAAGCTCAAAGAGGCAGGTCTTGGAATCCAGCCCGAACGCGATGGCCATCAACTGTGTAAAATAAAATGTAGGGATCTTTTTAAAGATCTTTTGCTGCTGTATCAGCGCATCCTGATTTTTACCCAGATTGAACTCACACAAAGGGCAGCTAGTGGCCAGCGCATCCACTCCTGCGACTCTTGCCGTGTCAAGAATTATTGAGGCGGCATTCTGTGCCGCATCTTCATTCCCCACTACTTGATAAGACCCACAGCAATAAGCTGAGGCAGGGAAATCCACCACGGTTGCTCCCAGGGACTCAAGCAGTTCGGTCATCAGTTCATAGCTCCCGATCGGCTCTATCCCCACCTCAGGCGGTCTCTGTAATGTACAGCCGTAATAAACAGCAATCTTTAGATCCGCCAGGGGCACTTTGACTTTTTCTCGAATTTTCTTCCAGCCGATTGCATCCCGAAGAAAATTAAGGAGGTGAATCACCTGGACCTCCCCGAAGTAATCTATCTCTTCATCCATAAAACGATTTATGGTATCTCTTTTTTCTTTGTCCTGCTGCATCAGGAGGTTCGCTCTGGCAAGTGTGTTGTAACACATGGAACAGATTGTAATAAGTTTGTCACCTCCCTGTTCCTTAACCCTGATGAGGTTACGCACCGGAGCGACCTGATGAATGAGATCATCATCTGTAAGTGAGTAAACCGCACCGCAGCAATTCCACCGTTCAATTTCCTCCATTTCAATGCCGAGGATTTGCATCGAGCTGATTGCCGCGTTTTCGAGGTTTTTTGCCTTGGTCTTTAATGTGCATCCCGGATAATAATTGATTTTCATTTTGTTCCTCAACTGGTCAATTTTCGAAAACCGGCAACCATAGCGATCTGTGGATATTCTTTAATCTTTTCAGAAGGTATCTTTGATGGTTCGATAAAGTTTATGTTTTTCCTGAGGGTGAGCTGTCTGAGGGCTTCCATCACCCGGGCAATATCAATGCCCCTTGGACATCTTACCGTACAGGCGTGACACGAGGCGCACAGCCAGTATGTATTCAGGTTCTCAAGCTTTTCTTCCATTCCGAATTTCACGAAATGCATAATTTTTCGAATCGAAAAATTTGCCTCCTCCCACATGGGACACGAGCCGGAACACGTTCCGCACTGCATGCATATGTGAACGTTTTCTCCGCTCAACTCATTGATCTTCTCAACAAATTCTTCTTTAATGGTTTTAGATGTAAGTAATGTCGGCATTTTTTTCCTCTCTTTAAAAAAGGTTGATAATCTGCCGTTTATCCGAATCTCTCTCCGAAAGTCTGCTGCTGTCTGATATGCTTACGCCATCTCATTTTCACCTGTAAAAAAGCCTTTTTCTACAGATTGTCACCGTTAGATTGCCCGCTTGAAGTCCATGATTCTGCCAAATCTCGAACGATTCCAAGGAGTTCTTCCGCTTCAGGTGGCTTTTCCAGGTAGGTGTCAAGCTCCATTTGCACTTTTCCCGAATGAGAACCGCGGACGATGTGAAATTTGAAAAAGGTCTGTTTATCAATGGTGGAGAGCATGATAACAGGCACATCTTTGAGCTTTTCTTCGCGTTTAAGAGCGCGGTACATCTGAATCCCACTTTCTCCAGGCATCATCATGTCAATGATGATTACCGCCGGGTCTTCCTCAATAGCTTTCTTGAGACCTTCGGTTTTATCTTTGGCCAGAACCGGACTGAATCCATCTGAGTCGAGCAGGTTCGAAATAAAAATTCTCGTATCCGGTTCATCATCTACTACAAGGATTTTTTTCTTTACCTTTTCAGGAACCAAGGAAAATGCCTCCGGGTCTTTGAAAGTGTTTAAAAAACAAATTAGTGGGACACCAACTAACTATGGGCTTTAAGCATAGAGTATGCCATGACGGGTTGGAGTATTTAACCTGTTGTTTTTAAGAGGTATTTCCATGGATTTGTTTATATGAATTGAATGGGGCGCTGCAATTGATGCAACAAATTGATGGATATTTTAGTTGAATTACGGAAAGATACTAGATGGTTATGAGGTAATTTGTTGAATTTGCTGTTGCGCAACTTGTTGCGATAGTTTTGCAACAAAACGCAACGTTTTGTGGGTTAAATGTGTTTTCC
>JAFDJF010000527.1 GCA_019307645.1 Deltaproteobacteria bacterium | reverse complement strand
TTGGCCGCACCATTCCTGAATAGATGTGGTGACTTTCAATGATTGTGGGTGCTGTCGACGATTAACGGGAGTGAATATAGAGCTCATCATGGAATAGGGGTAAATGCCTGTAATAAAATTTCGAACGAAATTCAGTTTCAGAACCGGTACTGCTCCAGGCTGTTTGCCAAGCTCTGACTTTACCTGTTTGTCTGTAAAAAACTCTTCCGTCACATAGATCAATACCGCATCGCCTTTATGAATTTCACCATAACGGGCCTGTTCCAAGTCAAAACGGGAAATCTCTGCCAAGCCCTGAAACCAGTAGTTATTGAACTCCTCACCAGTGGGTCGGTTGTATTCAGCTTTTTTGTCGGTTGCCTCACTGCAACCAGGACAAAAAAGAGCAACGCCTGAAATAACGCCTGAAATAAAGAGTAGTAATGCAACAAAGCTAATGCGACTTTTGGTGGGACAGAAATTGTGTTTTATCCTTAGCATCTTTGACTCCTTTTATGCAACTTCTCAATAAATCCGGATTTATTGAGAAGTTACCCTTTTATAAGATTAATCTACGCCGCCTTTTCAGCCTCCCTCATTTGAACCGGCGATGCAGGCAAAATATCATATTTAATTTCTCCATCACTCCCATAACGCCCAAAGGTCAAAACACCGGTGGGACACACTTGCACACAGGCTGAACAGCGCACGCATTCCGGGTCTTCCATGGGAAGGCCCTTGTTGGCAAAATTCATGATATCAATGCCCTGGTGGCATGTGCCGGTGCATGCATTGCAGGAGATACACTTTTTTTTGTCAGAAAAAATACGGAAGCGGGAAAACCGTGCGTA
This sequence comes from Deltaproteobacteria bacterium, assembly GCA_019307645.1. Next base: position 2,136 of record JAFDJF010000527.1, on the reverse strand, counting down.
AATATGCATGAGCGCTGCCAAAGGGCAGGCAAACCGGCACCATACCCTTCCTGAATATTTAAAATAAAGACTCACACCTACGATCCCGCCCAGAAAAATATCAACAATCCACTTATAAGAAAACGGGTTGACCAACTGGCCATGGCTGTTTTTTCCTTCAAGAATGAATAAAAATGACCTTGCCATCCATGAGTCCTGCCAGATCCATCCGCTGATACGAATTATCAACAGAATGACAGCCACCGATAGAATCACCTGCCCTGTCATGTTTAACCGGTTCCAGAAGGGCCCGTGAGGCATTTTTGAGCGTTGGGTATCTCCCATTGTTTCAGCAAGCGCTCCACATGAGCAAATCCATCCACAATATGCGCCCTTGCCATAAAAGTATATTAATGCGGGGATGATAATGCAGGTCTGCAAAAATGCAATCACAATCCACCACAAAAGCGGCGAGCCATTAAAAACATTGTAAACCATAAGCGGCCATGCCAGGATAAACCCATAGGCCCGCCAGTATGCTCTCGGATGACCCCAGTCCGGCCAGTTTCCCGCAACATAATCCGAAGCCGGCAAATACAGCTCAAACAGGTTATCAGCAAAAATACGACCAAAACCCTCGGTAAAAAATCCATTGTACCCCAACCAGGGGAGAAACACTTCCGGCAGCAGGAAAAGGGGGAATATCTGGACCGCCATTAAAACGGAGGTCTGAGTCGTCACATAAGGGGTATTTCGGCGGGCAATGCGTTGAAAACCAAAAATAACCACGCACAGGCTGTATAACAAGGTATAATAAAATGATCGTGATTTGATTGATATGGCTAATGTACCCAAAACGGTCGACCGGTCTTCCACCGCAGCCCTCACCCATTCACCGAGACGGCCAAGCAATTGCGGAGAATTCCCGGGCCATGGATTCAGCCAGGTTTCTGTAAAACCACCGGATTTCCATGTGTAGATAAAAATGCAGAAGAATAATAACGCAGCAAAAGCCACCCAGCCCTTAAACGTGCTCTCCCCTCGAATTTTGATCCCTGATCTGCGAAAAAAACCCAGAGGCGCTTCGCGTCCAATCATTGCAAAGACAACATCATTTGGGACAGTGTTCTCCTTTTTTTCTTCATCAAGGAGGATAACTTCACGGTCTCTGATTTCTTTAACCGTCGTACCCAAAGCCAAACGAACAGAACCAGAGGCTCCTTTGCTTTCCACCCCCTCCCGGGCTGTTTCTTCAGTGGTCGTATGGGCAGTCTCCCGGGCCAGAAAATTCAGTTTTTCAATGTTTTCAGGTTTTGGTCGAGAAAGCTGTTTCCCCCGATAACTGAGATAGACCCGGGCGCCACTTTCAGCAAGGGCAATGGAAGATTCAATCGCTGAATCACCTCCGCCAACGACCATGACCTTTTTCCCCGCAAACTCCTTGGGATCATGCAGACGATTGTAAACCTTTTCCAATTCTTCTCCAGGACAGTTCAGTTTCCGATAATTGCCACTCTTCCCAATGGCAATGATTACCCTGAGGGCCTGTGTCTGGGTGTCCTTGTCTCCGTGATAAAGAATGACCCGGTCTCCCTTGCGCTCCAGATGGTCAATCCTTGCAGGGATGACTTCGATGTCATATTTTAGCCTCTGTTCTTCCATCTCATCAACCAGGGCCTCTTTCACATCAGCCGATACCTTAAAAGCGCCGGCAGGCGTCATGTCAGTCGGGTAGGTGTGAATCGGTTTTCCCTTTGGAAAGTCGATGACCGTAGAGAATGGGCGTTTGGCTTCGAAAACCTTGAGATTGAGGCCGGCTTTTTTGGCTTCAACGGCAGCGGCAATTCCTGAAACCCCTCCCCCGATAATGGCCAGATCAAGTATGTCTGAGTTGGCTCCCTTCCTGGCTTTGAAGTCTTCCTCATTCAGTATTTCTCGAACCACTTTTGCTCCAGAGTCCACTGCGAATTTTAAAAGAGGAATTCCGGTTAGATCACCGGTAATCCTCATGCCCTGGACATTTGTTGATCCGTCCTCATTGGCCTCCGGAAACTTTTCCACCGTACCGGCAGGCCACCGGGTATGAAGCCATTTCGTATAATCAGCAATCAGCCTTATGAAACTTTTCATGGGTTCCCCCTTTTTTAAGATTTCACG
>JAFDJF010000056.1 GCA_019307645.1 Deltaproteobacteria bacterium | reverse complement strand
CTCCAGATCCAGAAGGTATTGTTCACTCACCAGTGTATCAGGAAGGACATTCCCGCCGCAAACGACGTACCCGACCTTGGTGGAGACGGTCACATCATAATCAGTGACATAGCCTGACTCACGCATGGTCCACAAAGCGAACTTAATCATTGCCAGGGTATTTTCACCGGCAACGCGAATATCATCCATCGGCACAGGAGGTCTGTAGCCCTCCATATTCATGGCCAAAACGGTCTTTTTTGCATCTTCTATGAGATAATCACGGTTGGCTGTCATCTTATCGGTCGATCTTAGATATCCAAGCTTCATTGCTTCCGGTCCGGAGGTGGACACCTTGGCCAGGGCAATGGTCTCAAATGCCCGGGCTACAAAGGGCATCAACTCGATTTGTTTCAGATAAACCCCGCCTTTTGGAACCTCAAACAGGTGTTCCGTATTACGGAGAAGCATTTCTTTGGTTCCGCCGCCCGCGGGAATCACGCCTACACCGACCTCCACAAGGCCCATGTAGGTCTCGGCGGCATAGCGCACGCGATCTGCCGCCAGGCAGACCTCGCACCCGCCGCCCAGGGTCATACCGGCCGGCGCAGCAACAACAGGCTTTTCCAGGTATTTCAGTGTCATCAATGCATCCTGAAGTGATTTAACCGCCCATTCCAGGTCATCCCATTCTTCTTCCTGGGCAAAGAAAAGAACCTGAGCCAGGTTCGCTCCGGCCGAGAAGGTATCCGCGTGATTGCCAATCACCAGGCCTTCAAAATCCCTGCTTACGATATCGGCCGCATTCATAATCATTTCGATGATATCGTAACCAATGGCATTCATCTTGGTGTGAAATTCCAGGCAGGCCACGCCATCCCCAAGGTCTATGAGACTGGCGCCCGTGTTTCCGGCCACCTTCTGTTCTCTTTCTTTAAGCGACGGCAAAAGAATAATCCCGGGCTCGACAGGAATTTCTTTGTAGTCCCTGGAGACGGGGTCATAATAACAGGACACACCCGCCTCTTTGCTGTAAAAAGAAGCCTTTCCGCCATCGAGCATCTCCAGGACCCAGACGGGGATTTCGTAGCCCGCCTCTTTCATTTTCTCCACCGATTTGCCGACGCCAACGGCATCCCAGGTTTCAAAGGGGCCCATCTTCCGGCCAAAGCCCCATTTCATGGCATTGTCGACATTCACGAGATCGTCTGCAATTTCAGGGATGCGATTGGCCGAATATATGAAAGTATCCGATAAAGTACGAAAAGCGAACTGTCCCGCAATGTCTTGTGCATAATAGAGAGATTTAATCTTTTCACTTGTGCCTGAAACGTTTTTGGCTGCCTCCAGCGAGGCCAGTTTTATTTTTTCTTGGGGAGTGTGGTCCAAGGTGTTGTAATCAAGAGAAAGGATTACTCTTCTTCCGTCACTGTCCTTGGCCTTCCTGTAAAAGCCCTGCTGGGTTTTTTCACCGAGCAGCTTTTTTTCGATCATCCGATTCAAAAAATCAGGGGGCTTGAACATCTCCCGCTTTTCATCTTCCGGCGCCCCATTGTAGACATTGGCGGCGACATGAAGCAGTGTATCCAGACCCACCAGATCTACCGTCCTGAATGACGCACTTTTGGGATTACCAATCACAGGCCCGGTAAGCTTATCTGCCGCCTCGACGGTCAATCCCAGGTCCATCATGGCCTTGATGACACAAAATATGCTAAAGGTGCCGATCCGGTTGGCTACAAAGTTCGGGGTGTCCTTTGCATAAACGATCCCCTTTCCCAGAACCTTCTCACACGTTTCGGCCAGAAGCCCCACCACTTCAGGGAGTGTATCAGGACCCGGTACAATCTCAAGCAGCTTCATATATCGCGGGGGGTTAAAAAAATGGGTAATGGCAAAGTGCCTGCAGAAATTTTCAGATTGTCCCTCACACATGGCCTGGGCCGAGATACCGGATGTATTGGAAGTAACGATAGTGCCGGGCGTTAAGACCGATTCAATTTTTTCAAAAATCTCCTTTTTAATATCAAGCCTTTCAACAACGACTTCAATGATCCAGTCGACATCCCTTATCCATTCTAAATTATCCTCTGTGTTGCCGACGGTAATCCCCCTGGCGTTTTCCGGGACATAAAAGGATGCCGGTGTTGACAGCAGTGCTGTGTTCAAACCATTCTGTCCGAATTTGTTCCTGAATTCTTTATCTTCCCTGGAAAGCCCCTTTTTCGTATCCGCCTCTGTCAGCTCAGGCGGTACCATATCGAGAAGAATCGTCGCGATACCCACATTGGCCACTTGGGCGGCAATGGTCGCCCCCATTACACCCGCACCAATCACCGCTGCCGTTTTTATCTTTTTCTCCATAAAAAGACCTCCTATCCCCAAGCCCTTTTAGGGCTCGCGAAACAACAACTCGAAGGAATAAGCCACTGGCATGCCAGAGGTAAGAGCAATGGCTCTGCCAGTGATTAGTATCGAGAACCCAGAAATTTCGGGTTTGGCTCTAATCTCGACCATTAAAATGATGTTTGTCAAACTTAAGAATGACGAATAACGAACAAGGAATACCGATTGACGATGGGTGGTGGTCGCTTCGCTCCATCATTTAATTGGAAATACAAAAGAGTTATGGGTTTTTTCAATAATAGTGATTGCAAAGCAATTCCCTAATTCGTAGTTTGTCATTTGTCATTCGATATTCGATTATTCAACTTGATAGAGCGGTTGGCATCTAAATCTGAGCGCCAAAAAAGTGAATTTATTTTTGCGCGAACCCTTAATGTCTGTTCCGGGGACGCATCAGCCAACAGGCAAGGGCTGGGAGCAGTAAAATGGCACCCATCATGTTGACGAGGAACATGAAGGTCAACAAGATGCCCATGTCTGCCTGGAACTTGAGTGGTGAAAAAATCCACGTGGCAACACCAGTGGCAAGCGTAATACCCGTAAAAATAACCCCGCTGCCTGTTATTCTCAGCGTGCATTTATAAACCTCCTGCAGGGTAGGGTTTTGCCCAGAGCTGCAGACCATGCACCCGTCGGGGCCGAATTCCTCCAACGGTTCCTCGCCGGAAAGAAGGCCCCTGAAGCGGCTGAAGATGTAGATTCCGTAGTCAACACCTATCCCGACTCCCAAGGCCACCACCGGAAGCGTGGAGACCTTGAGGCCTATCTCAAGCAGTGTCATGAGCGCATAGCCAAGAAGTGAGACGATACCAAGGGGTATAATAACGCACAGTGTTCCCCGCAGAGAACGGAAGGCAACCCAACAAAGCGCAATCACCGCGGAGAATACATACATAATGATCGGAAACTGGGCGGCCGCTACCTCTTCATTGGTTGCAGCCATTACGCCCACGTTGCCGGTCGCCAGTCGAAACCGGACCTTTTCCCAACCGTATTTCTTTTGAAATCCCTTCACCTCGGAAACAATTTTGGCAATGGTCTCTGCTTTGTGGTCCGAGGTGAAAATCATGACCGGCATGACGCTGCAGTCGGGATTCATCAAACCACTGCTGGTAGGGACATAAGCGACAGCCTGGGCAAGAACCGATTGATTTCGGGATAGCACTCGCCACTTGAGACTACCTTCGTTCCAACCCGCGTTAATCACCTTGGCAATGCCCGGCAAAGCAATGACAGACTGAACCCCTTCCACGTTTTTCATATGCCACTCAAACTGATTAATGGTTCTCATCACCTCATAGTCAATACACCCCTCGGGTATGGTCTCCACAATCACCGAAATTGTGTCCACGCCCACTGAAAAACGCTCGGTGATGATTTCGCTATCCTTGTTGTATCGAGAATCGGCACGAAGTTCAGGGACTCCCCGGTGCAGATCCCCGATCTTGATATCTGAGGCTTTCCACGCTCCGACCGCAAGGAGACATAAGGACACTCCCAAAACAATGAGCGCATTTTTGCGCTCAGATACCCGTGACAGAAAATCCCAGAAAGGTTCAAGCTGTTGTGCCCGGTGCGCAAACTTTTGTTTGTAGCCGTCGCTGAATTTCACATAGGAAAGAAGGACCGGAAGTAAAAAAAGATTGGTAAAAATGATCACGGCCACCCCAAGGCTCGCTGTAATGGCCATCTCTTGAATAATCCTGACATCGATGAGCAGGATTGTGACAAATCCAATGGTATCACTGGCCAGAGCGATGCCGCCCGGCAAAATCAGCCTGCGGAAGCTGGCCCGCGCGGCGTCCATGCTTTCGGCGCCTTTAAACATCTCTGCTCTAACGCCGCTGATCATCTGAACGCCATGGCTCACGCCAATGGCAAACACCAGAAACGGGACCAGGATGGACATGGGATCAATCCCAAAACCCAGGAGTGTCAACAAACCCAGCTGCCAGATTACTGCAAACAGGGAGCAGGCCAGGGAGATAACGGTAAGGACATAAGACTGGCTGTAGATATAGACAAGCAATGCCGTGATGATGAAGGCAACTCCAAAAAACAATACCACCCGGGTAGCTCCGTCTGCGATGTCTCCCATGACTTTTGTAAACCCGATGATGTGGTACTCGAAGTTTTTGCCCAGGGGATCCCTGCTGAATTTTTCTCTGATCTTCTCAAGCTGATGCGCCACATGAATGTAGTTCAACCGCTCCCCCGTATTGGGGTCAAACTCAAGAAACTGTGCGCTGACAACGGCCCCGGAGAAATCATTAGCCACCAGCCTGCCCACAGTGCCTGATTTCAGCACATTTTCACGGACCTTTGCCAGGCCCTGCGGGTCAGGCCTGAAGTCCGCAGGGACGACATTGCCTCCGGCAATGCCGTCCTCCACCACCTCTGTAAACCTTACATTAGGGGTAACAATAGATTTTACCTGTGTTCGATCTATTCCCGGAATGAAAAAGACTTCATCGGTTACTCTCCTCAACACGTCAAAGAACTCCGGCGTAAAGATGTCGTTATCTTTTGTCATGATAGCGATAACGATACGATTGGCACCGCCGAACTCCTGCTGATACTGAACATATGTCTTCATGTACTCGTGTTTCAGGGGCAGATGCTTGGTGAAGCCAGCATCAATGCAAAGGAGGGATGCCTGATAGGCCATAAACAAGGTCGTTATAACAAAGATGCCGATCACCCAACGTCTATTCCCGAATATCAGATCTTCAAGTTTTGAGATCACTGAGAATCGCATCTCGGTTTCTCCGTTTGGGGAATTCTTGGAAAATTTCTTGGCTCAGTCTTTACCCTAACGTTGCATAAATCCTGTCGACAAAAACCGTTTCACTCGCGCTATAGTGCATGAACTGCGCGTGTAGACATGCTTTTCTGAATCTCATGTAGTGTGAACTACACTTCGGGCCAGAAAAGCATGACTACACACTCATTTCACGCACTCTAACACGTTTTTGTTCGAAGTTTTATGCAACGTTAGGGTTTAGTCTTCCAGCGCAATTCGCCTGGCTCCGGATTCACCAATAAGAACCACTGCCCCGTCCCTGGCCCGGATGACCGCAGATATGCCTTTCCTGTCAGGTTGCTGCTTCAGGGAAAAGCGCTTTCCCTTGTCTTCACTAATGAGGACCGTTCCGAAAAGCCCCACCACTATGACGGTGCCGTTTTCGAGAGCGAGTCCGTCCGTGAGCATGGATTTCGCAGACACCGGTACTTTTTTCCAGGTTTGCCCATTGTCTTGAGATCGAAATAGATTACCCCGGAGGCCGAAGACCAGGATTGTTCCATCTTTGAGCGGCAATATTCCGAAAAACGAACCAGCGTAGGGAGATGTAAGCTCCTGCCACGTTAGCCCCTGATCCTCTGAGGCATAGATTCTGCCGGCCTCTGCGGCCATGTAGAGCCGTCCGTCAGCGGAAACGTTAATTTGATTGAAGTGAAAATCATCCTCGCTGAGGGGTTGAGAAGACCAACTGAGGCCGCCGTCTTTACTTGCGAGAAAAAATCCATAAGCACCGACGGCAAATCCGATTTTTTCATCCAAAAAAAGAACATCCAGCAGCGGGCGCTCCTGTTCAGGTGCATAATAGACCCGGGTCCAGTTTTCACCTCCGTCTTGGGTCCTCAGGATTACAGCATCATGCCCGACGGCCCAGCCCAAACGCCCGGTTTTAAAATGCACACCGGTTAGTGTTGCCTGTGTAGGTACATTGGCCTGGCGCCAGGATTTCCCATGATCGTCCGACAAAAGGATGTGCCCCCTCTCACCCACGGTTACAATACGGTCACCCGCCACACAGCCGTCCAGCAGCAATGACCTGTGGGCAAGAGGCGCTTCAAGCGCATAATCAATTTCAGGATGGACAATAGAAACGGAAACAACAGTAAAAGCCAGAATAACAGAAAGGGTCAACCGCCAATTCCTTTTAATAACTCCGGAGATTTTAAACAAAAAGGGCTTGGTAAACTGCATTTTCCATGAACAAAACTGAAACAGAGGTCGCACTGGCAGACTCCCGGAGGCTGTGTTGAACCAGATAGTAAAACGCGGTAACTTGAGGGCCAAATGCCGAGCAATCAATGCTGATAAATTAAGGGTTCTCAAAATGCTCAAGTACCCAGGATTGCTACCACGCGGGAAATATTTGAACCGCAGAATATCGAATAGTGAATGACAAATGACGAAGTATGGAATCGCTTCGCTCTATTTATTTTATAATCGATAAAAACTCCTTCCTTCGTCATTCGGAGTTCATGTAATCGTTATTCGTTATTTGGTCTTATTTAAAGCCTAGTTGAATGAATAGCCGGGGTAACAAATTGAACATTCGTTAATTTAAAGGCATTGGCCGGGTTCTAACGGACTCGGCCTTCGCAAAATGCCTTTAGCGCAGCCCCTCTCGTCTCAGGGCAGCGGGTGTGTAGTCCTCCATGGTTCGCTTTATAGCGAAATCATACATGGAGCCTTCATTGTCCAGGCCAATGGCAAGATAACGTCCGGCCTGAAGATCCGTATGAACCTCAAGCGTTGTGAAAATCGTGGGCACGTCGTAATAGTTGATCACATGTCCTTCCGAGACGCGCCAGAGCTGATCACGGTTGTCGTATTGATCAATAAGAATAGCCTGCCAGCTGTCTTCATCAAAATAGAAGGTGCGGCGCTTGTAGATGTGTCGTGCGCCTTCCTTGAGGGTGGCCTCAACAACCCACACGCGGTGAAGCTCATACCGACAAAACTCGGGATTAATGTGAAGCGGCGTCAGGATATCTTTGTATATGAGAGAATCGCTGTGGAGGATGTAGGAATTATACGGGACATAAATTTCCTTCTTTCCCACCAGCTTCCAATCGTACCGATCCGTGGCGCCACTGAACATGTCAAACTGGTCTGTGGTTCGCATGCCGTCAGAGGCTGTTCCCGGGTTGTCATAGGCCACATTGGGCGCCCTTCGTACCCTCCGCTGGCCGGGATTGTAGATCCATGCGCTTCTGGGCTGCTTGATTTGATCCAGGGTTTCGTGAACCAGGAGGATACCGCCCGCGAGTCTGGCGGGCGAAAGGACCTTTTGTTTGAAAAATAAGAGCTTGTTTCCCAGTTTTTCTTCAGTCATCCCCTCATGGCTGTAGACAAAATTCGCTTCATCAGCAAACTGCACCAGCGTGTAGGCACCGCCCCGAGTGGGCATGGCCTGGGCCATTTGACGACCCACAATGTTGCCCATGTACCTCAGCAGGTGGTTCCAGATGGCTTCCAGCCCGATTTTCGGGACAGGAAATGGAATTCCGTTGATGCATCCCTTGACCCCGTTTCCGCCATCCACGATCTCAGCGGTGGCTGCCACTTTTCGGGTCATGTCATATATGCGTTGCGGAGAAGATGCACTTCGCCTTGTGGGATAGACTTTTATCTTAAAAGACCCATAGGTCTTGAGCATAGCCTTGTGGCCTTCAGAAATTTTGTCCACGTACTGATCCACATTGGCGGCAGTAATGGTAAACAGGACTTTGTCATCGGCATAAGGGTCCGGATGATGCATCCCGGGCTGGTAGCCTTCGGGCCATTTCTGAATGCCTCCAGTCCACTCCGGGATGGCGCCGTCCCCGTTACCGGCCCTTTCAGCCCCCATGGGTGTCAAGTCTTTGCCCAAACGGGCAATCTCTTCTGATGTCATTTTGGCCCAGCCGGCAGAGGAAATGCAGGCCAGGAAAAACGCTCCCGCCAGAATCGCCAGTGTTTTTTTCAGCATGGTATCTTCTCCCCCCTTAAAATGAATATTTTATATTGCACTGGATGAAATCCCGGTCATTAGTCAGGTTGTGACGACCCGCTCCAGTATAGTTTGTATAGCTCATGTCTGCCGACCAGGAGTTCTGGTACGTGGCAGCCACCCCAAAACTGATGGCTTTACGTCCTTCCAGAAAGTTTCCCCCCGGTCCCGGCGAGTTCCCGCTAAAGTCATGCCGCCATGCCACCCGTGGCATGACATTGACCGCGCGGAAGACGTTGTTGAAATCCAGCCGGCAGATAAGTCGATAGCCCCAGGAGGTGGCGTCTGCAAAATGGCTGGAATCTTCGATGCC
>JAFDJF010000526.1 GCA_019307645.1 Deltaproteobacteria bacterium | reverse complement strand
AAGCAGAGGACGACCGGTTTCATCAACCTGCCAAAGATAGCGCAAAATACGGAAAAGCGGGATAGACGGATCGAGTCCATAAAGCTCGCTCAGGCGTTGGCAGGTGAGCTTGCGCGTTGAAACGGTCTGCTTGCCAAGACAATTTTGGCCAATGATGGCAGATACATAGGCTTTACGCGGGGCACCTTGCTCCTGGTCTTCAAACAATAAAGCCAGTTCTTTGAACATGATGGTTCTGCTGGTGTGCGTGCCTTTATCCCCGATTCGAAATCCCGCCTTAATCCAGGGCTGAGAAGCTTCTGAATCCCGTAAAAGAGCATTTTCTTTGAGTATTGGATCTTGTTTCATATCGACCTTTCTTTTTAGCCTGCCAGTTTGCAGGCAAGTTTTCCATTTAATTTAATATCAAATATAGGCTGTCCGAGAATAGCAATTTTTTCCAAAATCGAGGAATGCCCGAAAAAATTACCACAGGCATATAGTTGATATTCCGAGGATAATTTTTTCGGGCATGACAAAGAGTTTGGGGAAAAGGGCATTCTCGGACAGCCTCCTAGATTGATCACTGCTATCTGTCCAGCGTTTTGGCGGGCAATATGTCAAAGTTGGCTGTTGTGAAAACTGATGGGACTTGGCGGGAGAAAAGGGTATTTTTCTGTACTTTTTGTGATATTCTGACACCATGGGTGTCACCCATGCCTTGCATTTAATAATTTAAAAAAATGACCCCTCTTCCACATAACTTTGGGGAAGTCATGCGCAGACTCTTAAAAAATACGCAAGCCTGTATTTTGATATTGAGAAATTTCTCTGTCTCTTGATATCAGTATCATATTATTCTGGATAGCCTGCCAGATAATAATCCTGTCAAAAGGATCCTTATGGGGGAATCTTGGAAGACGATAAAACGATGCCGCGTCTTCAATACTTAAATTAAGCGTTTCAAAGTTAATTTTTGCCGCGAAATCAGGAAGTTCATGCGGTGCAATGCCTTCAAGCGCAAGCTTGCCCAAAGAATACTTCAGCGATATCTCCCAAAAGGATATCGCGCTCACGAAGATACTGTTTTGCTGAGACCGAATCGCCGCAGCCGCCTTGTTCGCAATTTTTTCCGGTTCAAACAGAGACCATAAAAAAATATGGGTGTCTATGATATATCTCATAAAGACAAAAACTCCTCATCGGTAATTTGAAAATCCTCTTTGATGACACATCCTGCTTTTCCTTTAAGAATTCCCAAAGGCCGCGGTGTATTGGATTTATATTTCGCATAAGGGACCAACACGGCAATTTTTTCATCTTTTTTGCCAAAACTTATGATGATTTCCTTGCCGGCTCTTACTTTTTTCAATACACTCGAAAAGTGTGTTTTCAGTTCGCCTACCTTCAATGTTTCCATGGATAACTCTCCCTTGATCAACTGACGTTTAAAAGTATATTAACCTCGAACTTGACAAGTTGTCAAGCAAAATCAAGTCAATCCTCGCTCTTGGCGTTCTACGTCATGTAGTGATTTGAGGGATAGGATGCTGGAAGATATTCAGAAAATGAGTCTAACCGGAGTCGAATTCTCTATGGAAAGGGGAGAAGCTATAGCAAGAAACGGAAATTATCTACACCATGGGTGAAACCCATGCCTTTCTACGTATTTCCCTGCGGCTCACGTCATCTGGTAAGGATCAATATCCAATACAAGGTGGACACCACTGGATTTCAAAAAACTTCTTGAACGATTTTCCACTTCATTCAAAAGATGTTGAAGGAGTGAAACGCTTTTACTTTTTATCAGGATTTGCCACCTGAATTTCCCCTTTATCCTGGCTATTGGTGCCTCTACAGGCCCCAACACCTGTAGTTCCTTCCCCCTTTTCGGCCACTTGTTCAATATCCCCTTAATATTCCGGGTCAGGTAGTGGGCCGCTTCTGACGTTCTTGTTTCGCTGTTTCCCTTTAGCCTTAAAACAGCCAGATGTGAAAATGGCGGGTATCCGAGCTGACTTCTCAGTTCTCGCTCTTTTTCGAAGAACAGTTGAAAATTGTGTCCCATAGCTGCGTTAATTGCATAATGCTCCGGATTGAACGTCTGGACGATAACTCTTCCCTTCAGCACCCCCCGCCCTGCCCTTCCGGCTACCTGGGCCAGAATCTGAAACGTCCGTTCCCCGGCCCTGAAATCCGGGAACCCTAACGAAAGGTCGGCGGCAATAACACCAACCAATGTAACCATCTGAAAATCATAGCCCTTTGTAATCATCTGGGTGCCAATAAGGATATCGATCTCATGTTCGCTGAATTTTTTCAGGATCTTAAAAGCCTGTCCTTTTCTGCGTGTGGTGTCAGTATCCATTCTGGCGACCCGAGCATCGGGGAATAGCGCTCTAAGATCCTGCTCGAGTTTTTCGGTCCCGAATCCGTACGGTCTTAATCTTGCGTACCCGCATGACGGGCATTTCATATTGGTTCCGGAATAAAAACCACAATAATGGCAGACAAGCCGGTCTTCCTTCAGATGATAGGTGAGGGCGACATCACAGTTGGGGCAGCTGACGGGCCTGCCGCAGGATCTACAAATATATAAGCGATGAAAGCCCCGACGATTTAGAAAAAGGAGGGTCTGATTGCCTGCCGCCAGGTTCTGATCGATTGCCTTTCTGAGCTCGGGACTGAAGATTCCTTTTCCGGATCGCCTCCCCTCAGGGGGCTTCATATCAATTATTTCCACATCAGGCAGGGCCCGCTTTTCAACCCTTTCGGGCATTGAAAGCAGGTGATATTTCCCCCTGATGCTGTTCTGATAAGACTGAACAGACGGCGTACCGGAACCAAGGATCACCAGGGCCTTTTCCATCTTAGCCCTCACCACGGCAGCGTCTCGAGCCTGGTAGCGGGGATTTGCTTCCTGCTTGTAGGCAGAATCATGCTCTTCGTCTACGATAATCAGGCCCAACCTGGGCAAAGGGGCAAACAGTGCGGAGCGGGCGCCAATCACCAGATCGGCATCTCCCCCGGCAATCTTCATCCATTGATCATGTCTCTCACCCCGGCTGAGCCCGCTGTGATAAATTGCAACCCTGTCGCCAAGCCGAGACCTGAAAAAGCCCTCCATATAAATTGCAAGGGCTATTTCAGGGACCATCAATATGGCCTGTCTTCCTGCATTAAACACATGCTCCATAGCACGATAATAAACCTCTGTTTTTCCGCTGCCGGTAACGCCAAACAGGAGGCTTGTCGAAAAGGTGCCTTTATTGAGGTATTTTTTGAGGTGACTCAAGGAGATCTTCTGCTGTTCGTAGAGTTCAACAGGGACCGGGGACGGTGAGATAAGTTCTCCTGCCGGATTTCTGTATACAGCCATCTCCCCGCTTTTCAGGACGCCT
>JAFDJF010000525.1 GCA_019307645.1 Deltaproteobacteria bacterium | reverse complement strand
AAGGCGGGGTGCCTGGCTGGCGCAAATCTGGTTATACACTGTTCAGCGGGGTCAATGTGGTTAGCAAAGCCTTTGGAGAGTTCATTGAAACCGAGTACGGCACACCCCACATTTCACCCGAGGCCCTTAACGAAAAAATCACAATCAGGGAAAAGCTGGTGATCTTTGATTCACGGCCAGAAGAGGAATATCGTAACATGAACATACCGGGCGCTATAAACGTTCCCGGCTCCGAGCTGGTGTATCGATTCTTCGATATGGTCCCTGACAGTGACACCCTTGTGGTAGTCAACTGTGCCGGCAGAACCCGCAGTATTATCGGCGCTCAGTCGCTGATCAATGCCCGGGTGCCGAATCCCGTAACGGCCCTGAAGAACGGCACCATGGGATGGCACCTGGCAGGTTTTGATCTTGAACATGGCCGCCGCCTGAACCTGCCTGCCCCCTCTGCTGAAGGTCTGGCCAGGGCAACTGCCTGCGTCCGACAGGTGACCGCACGGTTTAATGTCAAAAAAATCGACCGGACCACCCTCACCGAATGGCAAAAAGAAACCACCGGCCGAACGCTCTATCTTTTTGATATCCGGCTGCCCGAGGAGTTTGTGACCGGTCACCTTAAAGGATCTCGAAACGCGCCGGGCGTTCAGCTTGTCCAGGCCAGCGATGAGTATATGGCGGTTCGAAATGCACGGGTTGTTCTGGTCGACGACAACGGCATCCGCGCCACGATGACGGCTTCCTGGCTGATTCAGGCAGGCTGGCAGGATGTTTTTGTACTGGATGGCGGCATCGGTGACGCATCGCTGGTCACAGACCCGTATGCGCCGAATATACCCGGATTTAAAGCGCTGAAAACGCTTTCGGCCCAGACACTCAAAGAACAGCTGAAAACCGGATCTGCCGTCGCACTCATCGATGTGGCCACCAGCCGTGAATATCGCCAGGCGCACATAGCGGGTGCTTTCTGGATCATTCGCTCCCGGCTTGCACGCGACCTTGCCCACATCCCGTCGCCGCAAAGGTTTGTGGTCACGTCCCCGGACGGAATTCTGGCACACCTTGCGGCAAAAGAGCTGCAATCACTCCGACCGGACATTCCGGTTGAGGTGCTTGAAGGCGGCAGCACCGCCTGGGTAGATGCCGGCTACACAACCGAGAAAGGCATGACGGCCCCCGCCTCAGACCTGGAAGATGTCTGCTATAAACCCTATGAGTTCAATGATGCCCCTGAAGCGGCCATGAAAGAGTATCTGGAGTGGGAAGTCGCGCTGGTCGAAGCGCTGGAAAAGGACGGTTCGCTGAAGTTTCGTCGCTTTGATTAAGAAGAAAGTGGTAACTTTTATTCCTTGTGCTCTTATCAGCTATTCCGGATATTGCACGAGTTTGAGGCGTTCATTGGCAAGGCACTCAAGGGCACAGTTGTACTTGTGTACCGCAAGTCCTTGATAACGCAGTCAATGAACGTCTCAGGCTCGCCTGTAAGGTTAAAATTTTTGAGAAATTAGGGCTACACTTTTCAGGTTACAAAATATCATAGTATGTTTATAAGCTAAATAAAATATAACTATCTGATTTAGCTTTATTAAAATATTTTTATCAAATTTTTTAATGCAATATTCGGGCTATATGGCTCTGGGAGGAGGAAGTTCTTCGCTCTCGTATTGGAGGATCGTTCTTTCGGCTGTTTTCTTCCAGGAAATTCCCGGTCTATCTTTCCAGCGGTAAGGCAAATCGATAATCTGGCCGCTTTTTTTGAACATAGGAACACGGTGCAGCGCATCCGTGAGAATCTTTAAATGGATTCTCCGGGCATGCGGCCGGCCAAAGGTCTGGCCCATGGGATAATTTACAAAAATCCCCCTGGGTGCCTTTACCCGCCTCATAATGTCGCGGGCCGTACCAATGGACACGGTTGAAATCCCTCGGGATTCGATAAAATTGGAAACGAGACTCACGGTCTCGTGACACCACGGTCAGTAGGGTACCATCACGGCCAGATCCACGCGCATCTTTACCAGATGACCCGCCAGGGCAGGCGCCAGCTTCTCCTCAATTTCTCGGTAGAGCTGAATTCCACCATAGATCGAAAAATGGAAAGGGGCCACGCTGCCGACAAGGCCCTGGTCAGCAGCCGTTTTCAGGGCCTTGATCGGAAAGACAGTTTCCGGATCTTTACGTGCAGCGGATCCAAAGGGTGATCGATGATCGAGGTGCAGTTCCGTGACCGCCGAATCGGATCGGATCTTACGATAACTGGCATCTCTTGAACGGGGAAAGGGCCGCTGGCTCTCCTCTCGGATCGCCGCGCTGGTGATGAGCGCTATGCACATTTTACGCAAAGGGTTGGATAGGGGATGCCAGGCCGGCTTTTCGATACGCTCTAATTTTCGCGGTGGACCGGGCGCCCTTCTTCGAGCAAGTATGGGCAGGTAATCAAGGGGCATGATATTCCTCCTTATGAGCCGTCCAGCTTCCCGCCGGCCGATCATTTTACACTGCTGATAGTGAAATTTTCTTATTTAAGCTTTTTGTTTAAAAATTCAACGGTACGCTTCCAGGCCAGTTGGGCTGCTTCCTTGTGATATCGGTCGGCCTTGGCGTCGTTGTGAAATGCGTGCTTCGCGTCTTCATACATATAGATCTGATACGCTATGCCCGCTTCTTTCAGGGCTGCTTCGTATGCCGGAATGCCGGCATTAATTTTTTCGTCCTGGCCGGCATAATGAAGTAGCAAGGATGCTTTTATTTTAGGGACATCTTCTAAAGCGGGCTGCTGTCCGTAGAAAGGAACTGCTGCTGATAAATCCGGAGCGTTAACCGCCACCAGATTTGCCATTCTTCCTCCCCAGCAAAAACCAATAACACCGACCTTGCCTGTTGATCCCGGATGGGTTTTTAAGTATTGAACCGCGGCAAGATAATTTTCCAGGGTCGCCTGGCCGTCAAGCTCTTTTGTCAGTTCTATCGCT
>JAFDJF010000524.1 GCA_019307645.1 Deltaproteobacteria bacterium | reverse complement strand
ATAATAGTTAGTTAAAATCGGCCGTTGACGGTGATGTGACTAACCATAGATTGAGAGGGAATTATGATTTCTTCTCCATGCAAAAATTGTCCCAGGAAAGATCTGCCCAAAGATAATTGTGTCAAGGATTGCAAATTACTGCAAATGATACAGGATGTTCAGATATCCTCTGAAAAAAACAGTTCTTCAATGGGAATAGATTATACCGAAGAGTGCAGATATACCATATCGCTCTCGCTTACAGAAACTTTTGTCTCTTTATAGATAATATGGCGAAAAGCCGTGGATTAAAAAAGAGCAAACGATCCCGTTCAGTTCTAATCAGAACAAAATAAGAAAAATTGTCAAATAGTAACACTTTAGCTTTTTGGAGATATTACCGCTCGTTTGAAATCGATTTGTTTCAAAGAACTGAATGTAAATTTTCAAAAATATGTTGGTTGGAAAAGATAAAAAGAGATCAGATACCTCTACAGAGCAAGCCGGGGACGTAAAAATATTGAAAATATCACCGGCAAAGATGAAACCGGACGCTAACAAAAGGAATTTCCTGGATATTGTGGTCCTGATTAGAAGTATTCAACGTGCTGAAAATCAGATGGACTGTTTTCAGAAAGGAATAATCGATTGCGATCAGGTTGATTGCAAGTGGCGCACCTTTTGTCTGGAAGGGCATCCGGTTTTGGGCAAAGACAAAACATAGCTTGATAGAATAGGAATTCCAATAATCGAATCCTTATTTTAATCTGGCCAAGCCCGCATGCGATTGATAGTAGTTCAGGCAAGTCAATGGTACGGAGTGTCTTGCCCTGATAGATTTGAGACCTTTTAAAACACCCCCTTGAATGCAGGACCTTTTCCTTTGACACACAAGCATCGTTATCCTATTATTATTCGTATTTGAACCCAAATCGTACTAATTGCAAACCAAACAGTGAAACCCGATGGATCATTCAAATTGGATCATTCAAGATCCTGCTCCGGGAACGCGCATTCTTATGTTTCGGGGCGACACCCTGTCATTTAACCTCTCCCTTTCACACTCCCGAAAAGGAAGTGCATGGCTTCGCACAAACATAGGCCAAGCTAAAACCGCCAGAAAGGAAATCATCAGAGAAGTAAATAACGATGAGCCGCCCCTCGACCGGGACTGGTTTGACATCCCCATGAACCGTGTTGACGAGCGAAATTTTATAATTACCCTCCCTTTTTGTGAAGTCGGGCATTTTGAGGCCAAGTGTTTCTTTTTGAGCGATAACAAGACCAGCCCGGTGTGGCCTGAGGGGTCTAATGTCGTCATCAACGTGGAACCGGCGGGCACCTGTTGTTCGAACATCATCTACAATGTATTTGTCCGCCAGTTCGGCCCAAACAAAAGGGGCAATTTTTTAAATCCGGCAGATGAGGATCTGATCAGGACTCTGGACAAAAACGGTTATGCTGTTATCCCTCCATCAGGGACCTTTCGCGACCTGATTGAAGAGTTAGATTTCATTATAGACGAACTCGGATGCCGTATCATCCAGTTGCTTCCGATCCATCCCACGCCCACCACATATGCCCGCATGGGACGGTTTGGAAGTCCATATGCTGCTTTGAGCTTTACCGCAGTCGATCCGGCTTTGGCCGAATTCGACCCGCGGGCAACGCCCCTTGAACAATTCATCGAACTGGTAGACGCCGTCCATGAACGTCAGGCCGGAATCTTTATTGACATCGCCATTAACCATACAGGCTGGGCCGCAAGTCTCCACGAAACCCATCCCCAATGGCTTGTCCGGAACCCGGACGGTCAGATCGAGGTTCCCGGCGCCTGGGGTGTGGTCTGGGCAGACCTTACAACACTCGATTACTCCAACAAAGACCTGTGGCAATACATGGCCGATGTTTTTCTAACATGGTGCCGGCGGGGGGTGGACGGATTCCGGTGCGATGCGGGATATATGATTCCGGTTCCTGCATGGCAATATATTGTTGCCAGGGTTAGGGATCAGTATCCAGACACAATTTTTCTTCTGGAAGGGCTTGGAGGAAAAATTTCTGTATCCCGTGATATCCTGAATAAAGGCAATTTCAACTGGTCCTATTCTGAGTTGTTTCAAAACTATGACCGCAGCCAGATTGAAACCTATCTTCCCGAAACCAATGAGATCTCAGCAAGTGACGGGATCACGGTTCATTTTGCTGAAACCCACGATAACATTCGCCTGGCTGCACGGTCCAAGGTTTTTGCTCGAATGAGGACGGCACTGTGTGCTCTTTGCAGCCACCAGGGCGGTTTTGGTTTTGCCAACGGGGTGGAATGGTATGCAACGGAAAAGATCGATGTCCATGGAGCTCTTTCACTGAACTGGGGCTCAGATACCAATCAGGTAGAACATATCCGCCGCCTTAACACTCTGCTAAAAGTGCATCCGGTCTTTCACGACCGAACCGAACTGAAAATGGTTCAACAGGGTGAGGGGAATCATATTGTCCTATTGCGGCACCATCTTCCATCTGGGAAAAAACTTCTTATTGTGGCGAATCTGGATGATCAGCACAAGACCTTAGCAGCCTGGAACCCTCATGAGACAGGTATGGAAGAATCCGTATTTATGGATCTTATCTCCGGAGAGAAAGTGGCCGTTGCCAAGTCCCATGGACAGCACACCTGTCTCCTAGATCCAGGTCTGGTTCTATGCCTTTCGGTCGATCAGAATGATATCGATCTTGTCAGCCAGTCGGAATTGAAGACCGCGTTATGCCCCGAGCGAATTAAAAGGCAAGTGCTGCGCGCCAAGGCCCTGGACGTACTGCAGTTTTACAACGGCACCCGGGATCTTGGTGAATTTGAACCGGATCAGGCTGTTCAGAAGCTGGCAGAAGATCCCCTTGAATACTGCCGCAGTCTCAATCCTTTCAGTCATGAAGCGCGGGTTATAACCTGGCAATGGCCTCGTGACATAAAGCGAGAAGTAATGGTGCCC
>JAFDJF010000055.1 GCA_019307645.1 Deltaproteobacteria bacterium | reverse complement strand
TATGGACTAATAATCGCAACGAAATCGTCAACTAAAAAGTGAAGCTTATAATACCGTGCACACCCCAGAAAAGTTAGAGAGCAAGAATCTATTTTGCTTGTAGCGTTTCAAAGGGGGACGGTGGTAAGAAAGTAACTAACTTGCTTGGACATGCTGTTCGTAGAGGCGAAACTATCTCAAAGTTAAATCATTATCAGCTCAAAATTTGAATTGTTTACTTATTTACCACCGTCTGCCTCGCGGGTACGGCTACCCGGCTAAAAAGAAACGGCGCTCGGGTGAAGCGGCAGGTTTTGCAGTTCTGTATTCGGAATTACAGTTTATCATGATTTTCCGGTGGGACATCCGGTACTTTCTTTAGCACAGCCTGGAATTTCTGCAAGCTAGCCATTTTGCTCCTTTTATTTATGTATTCCTCAGTTAATAATGCAGCCATTTTTTCAGCCGCTGACAGCAGCTCCTTTATGGAGAAGAAGGCATATTCAAGTTCTCTGATAAAATCATCGCCCAAACCTTCGCTCTTGAACTCATACCAAAGATAAGCCTCTCTGACTTCCTGAAAAATGTCAGGATGGAAATCAAGACTTATCATTATTATTCTCTAATTTTCTCTTTTATAGATTCCCAGGATACTGGCTTGACATTGCCGGTTTCTAATTTTCGCGCCTTTCCCGTGTTTCGTAGTTCCTCCATTCATCATGACCACCTGAGCAGTTACAACAAAACAATGTTTAAATTTGCAGCGCTTTGGCATAATCGTAGGAGATGGGTTGACCCACTTCTGTTTCTTTGTAGCCCTTTTCGTCGTGGGAGAAATCGGTTATTCTTTTTGCCGTCCACCCTTTGAAATGCCTTTTGACAGAAGCAAGAGTCACTAATTCTTCTTCCGAAAAAATTGAAAGGTCAGGTTTTTTCTCAGAGGTTAGCTTTTCCCCTGTTACATCTTCATCATAGAAAATTTCTTCAACTTCTAAGGCGCCTTCTTCAATGAGCGATGTCAGATAGAACCGCCATTTGTCTGGTGCTGGACCAAAAGTGATTCTCGCAAATCTTGACCCGGTAATGGACACTGCGAAATTTTTGAAATGTTTGAAGTCCGAGTAAAAGAGAAGCTTATTCAAAACTGTTTTCAATACTCCTTCCATGGCCAGGTACAGAATAGCATTACAAAGTTTCGCAAGATCGAGAGACTTATAGCCACTGAACACATCAGGCCTGTATCTCCCGAAGCGCTCCTCGTAGATTTTTGAAAATGAATAAGATTTTTGCTCTGCAACCCAAAGCTCCTCTAATAGATGACTCCTCTTTTCTTCTGACAAAGCGCCCGGACTCTCTTCGATAAGTTTTGAAAGATTCTGCGGTTCCATGGCAAGGCGGAGGATCTTCTCATGGGTCGCATCTTGAAGTGCACCATTCTCATAACGGCTCAATGTTACCGCGCCCCATCCAAGGAGTTTCGACATTTCGCTTTGGGTGAGGCCATATCTTTTTCGTAAACTTTTTATCTCCTCAGGTTGGGTCATGCTATGCCGCCGCCGGTATTCTCTATATGCTTTATCAAGGGGGTCATCATTAGAGCGAGGGTCCTCAAATTCCTCACCGCAGTCCAGGCATCTATAGTAGGTAATTTCGACCTCGATTTTCTCTCCTCGCACATCTATGCCTTCAGTCGTTCGGATCAATTCGAGGCTTGTCTTTTTTTCACAGTTTGGACAAATTCCCTTCATTTTTCATCACCTCCTTTTTTAAAACCTTCCCTGCATGGAAAATGAAGCGGAAACTCTGCGGCATGGAAAGACAGGCATTTTGCAATCTTTTCAGTTCCCACCTGTGCAATTTTCAACTTGATGTAGATTTCCCTGGCAACTATTGTTTTTCCGAATTCCCAGATTTTTCCGGGTCTATCTCTGTCCGGCTTTGGACCTGAACAGTAATCCGCAACAGAAAGACTGAGTATTTCATCCCTGCAGTTCTGCTTAGTCAGGCCTAAACCAGCAAGAGATTCCAGGTTCTTCCGTCGGGATATAAGGTCAATTCCCCTGCCCTGGGTCGCAATTTTCTTAAATTCTTTCAGGAAGTTGCCAATACGCTCCTTTTCGGTTTTACCCAATCTGCATTCTCTTAAATGGCCCCTGCTTAATTAAAATATATCATATAATAAACTTGTCAAGATAATTTATCATATGATAAGTTATTTTGACGAGAATATATTCATTTTGCAGAGAGCTGCTTGGATCGAAAAACGGCCCTTATTATTATCTGTTCCTGCAAAAACTTTTTTGCCGGCTTGCTCTTTTGACCTTTTGATGTCATTTAACAATTCGTCATGCCGGGCTTGATCCGGCATCCATAACCTATTGAAATCACTGGATTCCGGCTTTCGCCGGAATGACGATTTATAGGTATTTTTGACTTTTTACGAAACCATCAACATTGATGGTCTCGTAAAAAGTCGGAAAACACTATGTTCTGTCATTTTCCGATTTATCGGAGAATCCAGTTTTTTCAAATGGTTACAGACGATCTGGACTCCGGTTTTCACCGGAGTGACGACTTTTTACGAAACAGTCAGCCTTCGGCGGCTAAAGGAGATAACAAATCTGGTGGGCACAGCCCACCCTACGGAGCCTAAAATAGTGCCGCAGGCCAGGTCTGATTGTTTTCTGTCAATCCCTGCCCCGTGGAATGCCTAGACTATTCCTCTGGGGTCAACGGAAAACAATTAAAGAATTCCCTCTGCGCACTCTGCGGCTCTAGCGTAGCGGGCGGTGAATTCTACAAACTTGCCCAACTTCCGAATTTAGGATTATATATGCCAAAACACGTAAGCGTCTTTCAGGCGTTTTGGACTCACGACAATGCATGGGAAAAATTTCATAATGAATAACCGACCGGAGAGCTTCGACTTGTTTCGGTTTCGATGGCATGTGGGGGAAATGGTGGCCGGTTCGGCAATGCCGGGTCGCCATGGTGACTTGGTGAAAGATCTTGAGAAACTCAAGGAGGAAGGTATCGCGTTGATCGTGAATCTCACCTGTACAACCCTGCAAATCCCACCTGAATACAGGGATTTTTTCAGGGTGGTTCATGTGCCGATAGTGGATGGGCACCCTCCGGGTGCCGGACAACTGAATCAGATAATGGATCTGATTCGTGATGCCATGTTTACAGGCAAACGAACAGTTATCCATTGCCGGGGGGGGATGGGGCGGACCGCTTCGGTCATAATACCCCTGCTCATGGAGTTTGAAAATATTTCCCTTGAAATGGCAGTGGAAAAGGCTAGAAAATCCGGTAGATTTACCCAGACCTCGGAACAGCGGGAATTCCTTAAGTCCTGGGCGAACCCTACGGACAACGCCCCCTGATTCCCGCTGTCAATTGCATTGCTACTTCATCAGGCCCGGCGGCGCTTCATCTGCTGTTGGTGCTACCCATATTTCAACAAGAGTGCTTAATTTGCCATCAGTAATGTTGATCACACACCATCTGCTTTCCTTTTGAAACAGCATGATTGTTCGAGGTGAATTAAAGGAACATATAAACTTCCAGCTCTCAGTTGCCATGCTGTTTTCAAAAAATGCGATTAAAGAATATCTCTCAACCCTTCCCTCCAACACGAGGGCTCCCGCAGAAAAACCCTGTGTCCGGTACACAAAAGAGGATTTTTTGTCCACCTTCAATTCTTCGGGCAGACGAACATCTCCGAAATCATAATATATGGGAGGAGCAAACCCTTTGTCTTGAGTGCCGGCACCTTCGTCTCCCTCATTTACAGTGGCACATCCATTAATCAGGAAAATAAATAATACAATCCCCATATACGCCAGTACAGTCCTACCCTGTTTTACCCTTTTCATTAACCAACCTCCTTGTGTTTGTCTGTTCATTTGTTGAATGAAAAATGGTGGTCTCGTAAGAAGTCGTCACTCCGGTGAAAACCGGAGTCCAGCCCAGCTGGAACCATTTGATATAACTGGATTCCGGTCTTCGCCGGAATGACGAGAAATGGTGTTTTCCGACTTTTACGAAACCATCAAAAATGATTTAAGCGCGTTTTTTTAATCTCCCGGAGCTTATTCGTATTTCCCGCTTACGGCTGCCGAATAAACTACTTTCGGAATATTTCAGTCCTACAAAGCGCGCATGTGCTCGGGACGAAGCAGACTGGGATCGTTTAAGGCCTGCCGAATTGTTCTCAGGAGCTTCCCTTTGTCTTCAGGAAGCGTCCCACGAAGCGGCAGATAATTCGAAGCATGGTTTGTTCGGAACTCGATCGGCCCGGGGGCATCAATATTTAATATCATCAGTTCCAGTTCTCTCAATATGTCCATAGGGTCTGTGACCAGTTCGAATTCACCGCGCCTGACCATCTCATCCAGAGGGGTATCAGGGACAACCATCAGAGTAAGTGCTGCAAAAAAGGTGGGGTTCATTGCGCCGGCGGTTTTCCCGGTGTTGATGGCATGCTGTTCCGACAATTTTTTGCCGCCAAGCCCGATAATCACGGTTACAGATGTTTGAATCCCCGCTGCATTCGCTTTTAGGATAGAATCAATCTGGTCCTGGACATCGACGCCCTTGTTCATCAGATCCGAAGTTTCCTGATCTCCGCTTTCCAGGCCAACGAAAACCAGCTTTAAACCGGCTTCTCTGAGCTGTTTTAACTCGGCATCACTTTTTCTCAGGATATCGCCGCAACATGCATAGCAGGCCACCTGTTTCAATCGTGGAAAACACTCGTCACATTTCTTCAAGATTTTCAGCAAGTCCGGAGTCTTGATAATCAGTGCATTTGAATCAAGCAGGAAAACCTTTTCAACCCACTGACCTTGTTGTTGTCGCCCGATTTCTATGTCCTCGAGTATCTCCTCTGTGGGTCGGATTCTAAACCGTTTTTCCGGAATGGTCTTGTGAAACAGTGATCCTCCGCAGAAATGGCAGCGGCCTGCTGCTGCGGATGAACACCCCACAGTTGCCTGAACCAGCAACGAATACGCCTCGCTGGGCGGCCGGTAAACCGGCTGAGCATAGTACATCTGGGTTCTTTTCGGGCTATTTTCCATATTTGAATCACATCCTTCCCAATCCGTTAGAGATATAGTTTATTTTTCGAAAATAGACGATAAAAAAATGGCTGCTGGGTGTCAAGTTCAATTCACGGGCATAATGGATGTCAGCAAAGGAAAACCTGTTTTCACATTTGAATCAAGCGCGCTTCTTTGATGGGAATAACTTTCGTAGCAGCCTCCTGGGGCGATTCATTAATGAGCGTCACATCCAACTTGCGTCATTGCGACAGGCTTTGCCTGATTCGCTGCATCGCTTCTTGAACGTTTTCATAGTTATTGAACGCGCTGATTCGAATATAGCCTTCACCGCACTTGCCGAACCCGGCGCCCGGCGTGGTGACGACGCCGGCTTTTTTCAGGAGCAGGTCAAAAAACCCCCAGGAGTCAGTTTTGCCGTCTATCCAGATATAGGGGGAGTTTTCCCCTCCCAAACAGGCATATCCGATAGACTCGATTTCCTTTCGAATGAGGGCGGCATTTTTCAGATAATATTGAATCAATGCATGCACCTGTGCTTTGCCTTCCTCGCTGTAGACGGCCTCTGCGGCCCGCTGTACCGGATAGCTCACAGCGTTAAATTTAGTTGACTGACGCCGGAGCCACAAATCATGAACCGGATACGTTTTACCATGGCCGGTGTAGGCCACGCAGGATTTAGGTACTACCGTAAACGCACAGCGGGTTCCGGTAAATCCGGCGGTTTTGGAAAAACTTCTAAACTCAATGGCCACTTCCCGGGCTCCCTCGACCTCATAAATTGATTTGGGCAGGTCACCATCTTGAATAAAGGCCTCATAGGCGGCATCATAAAGGATCAAGGCCTTGTTCTCGCGGGCAAAATCCACCCAGTTCTTCAGATGAGATTTGGTGATGGTGACTCCGGTTGGATTATTTGGAAAACAAAGGTAAATCAGATCGATGTTTTCTTTCGGCAGATCAGGGATAAACCCATTTTCCCGGGTACTCTCCAGATAGATGATGCCGGAATATCGACCGTCACTGAATGAACCGGTACGGCCGGCCATCACATTTGTGTCCAGGTATACCGGATACACCGGATCAGGGATGGCCACTTTAATATCTGTTGAAAAAATTTCCTGGATATTCCCCGTGTCACATTTCGCCCCGTCGCTGATAAAAACCTCGTCAGCGGAGATGTCGGCGCCTCTATCCTGAAAATCCGCTTTGGCGATCTTTTCACGCAGAAATCCATAGCCCTGCTCCGGGCCGTATCCCCGAAAAGTCGCATCATTTGCCATTTCATCCACACCGCGATGAAAGGCCGCGATGCAGGCTTTTGGCAGAGACCGGGTGACATCCCCAATGCCGAGTTTGATGATATCAATATCCGGGTTTGCTTCCTGAAAGTCATCGGTCCGTTTTCTAATTTCCGAAAACAGATACGACGCCTGAAGTTTCAGATAGTTTTCATTGATTTTAATCATGTTGCACCTCTAGTAACGATTCAGGTTGTCAGGTTCAAGGTTCACGGTTGTTCGGGTCTTTCGCTCTGGTCCTCCGTGCACGACCACTTCGCGTATCTCAAAAACCACTAACTAACGAGGAAAAGCGACAGCCCATTCCGGAAATCTATTGGGGTCAATAGAGAAAACAGATGTCCCGATCAGATAGAAAATCAGGCATATAACCAATACGCCGATTATATTAATAAACACGCCTACCCGGGCCATTTCTCCTATCCGGATTCGACCGCTACCGAAAATAATGGCATTTGGTGGCGTTGCCACAGGCATCATAAAGGCACAGGATGCAGAAATCGTTGCAGGGATCATCAACATCAATGGATTTATCTGCATGGCAACGGAGACAGATGCCAGGATAGGAAGAATCATCTCTGTGGTTGCGGTATTGGATGTCAACTCAGTCAAAAATGTGATACTCAGACAAATCAGGAGTGTCATTACAATGGGTGAGACGCCTTCCAGACCTGCAAATTCATTTCCTATTAACATGGAAAGTCCGGTTACCTGAAAGCCTTTTGCCAGGGCAAACCCTCCGCCAAACAGTAATACGATGTTCCATGGGAGCCTGGCAAACACATCCGGGCTCATGACTGAAACATTCCTGGCATCCGGGCTCCGGGTAGGAATCAGAAAAAGGATAAAGGCCATAAATACTGCTACGGTTCCGTCGTCGATCATGTCCGGAAAAGGAAGCAGGCTGGACCACCCGGGTATGGTCACAATTCCCAGGCTAAGTTCTTTTCTGAAGACCCACAGGCACGCGGTTAATAAAAATACAGTTAATACAGCCTTCTCTTCGAAACTCATGGGCCCCAGGGCCTTATATTCTTTTTTGATAATGGTGCTGTCTACCTTCAGGTGTGCCGGAGCACGGTAAAAAACCTTTGTGAGCAAGAGCCAGATTATCACCAGCATAGTGACAGACAGGGGTAGCCCCATCAGGATCCATTGACCGAAAATTACAGGTGGAGCGTTTGGAAAGGTTATTTCAAAGATACGTGAAAAAGAGAGATTCGGAGGCGTGCCCACCAGCGTTGCAACGCCTCCTATTGAACATGCGTAAGCAATTCCGAGCATCAAACAGACCGAAAACTTGTGGATATTGTCTTTGCCGAATTCTTCTTCCATCTTTAATATGATCGCCATAGCTATGGGAACCATCATGATCGCGGTGGCCGTGTTGGAGATCCACATGGACAGAAATGCTCCGGCGGTCATGAATCCTAGAACGATTCTGGAGGGTCCGCCCCCAACAAGACGTATAATCCGGAGCGCAATTCGTTTGTGCAGGTTCCATTGTTCCATTGCCAGGGCTATCATAAAACCGCCCAGGAACAGGAAAATCGTACTGTTAATATAGATAGGTGCCGTTGCCTTACCCTTCAATATTCCCAGGATGGGATAGAGGACCATGGGGAGCAGTGCAGTGGCTGCAAGCGGAATAGCGTCCGTGATCCACCATGCCGCCATAAGGAGGGTCACGGCAGCCATACGGGTAACAACAGGTTTGCCGGGATCAAGATCAAAAAACAGCATCGTGATAAAAAAGACGGGTCCCAGGATCAAACCTGCGTTTTGAACTTTTGTTCTCATATAAATATCTTACAGCGGCTATTCATGGTAGGAAAAATAATGACAGGGTAACTGGATGGGTGGTGAGGTTTTTACTTCTCGTTTTACTTTGAAGTTTCCCCGAACGTTTTTATTTCCGGCGGAAGATCATGGACTTTTATTATTCCCCCCACCCCCATGGCAACTGCCCGTTCGATCACATTTTCCAGTTGAATCACATTTCCGGGCCAATGATAATCCAACAAAACATCCATGGCTTCCGGGGATATACACGCAATTTTTTTGGGATTTCTGGAATTAAATTCATACAGAAAATGATTTAGCAAAAGGCAAATATCCTCTTTTCTTTCTCTCAACGGGGGCATCTGGATGGAGACAGCGCTCATGAGGCGGAAAAGGTCTTCTCGCAATCTGCCATTCTTTACGGCTTCTTCCAGTTCCATATTGGAGGCCGCTATTACCCTGGCGTCTATGTCCGGTTTTCCGGTGTCGCTCTCTGGGTCTGTCTTTTCCTCCTTAAAGACCTGAAGGAATTTGGCCTGCAGGGACGGCGCCAATTCAGAGATTTCATCCAGATAAATAGTGCCGCCCTCAGATGCCTCAAACAGGCCGACAACATGATCAAAAAGTTTGGCCTCCGTAATCCCGTCATCAACACTCCCGCAGTTGACAGGTACAAAAGGGCCGTCTTTTCGAGTACTTTTCTTATGGATAACCCTGGCTACCAGCTCCTTGCCAGTACCACTTTCCCCCTGAATCAGGACAACAAGGCTGCTTGGACTGATCCTGTCTATTGTCTCGTAGACATTCTGCATCTTCAGGCTCATGCCGATCAAATCACCGAATCTGTGCCTTTGTCCGTCTTTTATCCTCCGTTTCAGGATAATATTCTCATCCTGTAATTTCTTTTCCTCAATCACCCTGTCTATCAGCGTTTTCAGGGCGTCCAGTTTGAAAGGTTTCTGGATGTAGTCATAACTCCCGAATTTCATGGCCTTCACAGCGGATTCCATGGTCCCGTATCCGGTCACAATCACCACCTCGGTCTCCGGCCGGTATTCTTTTATTGCTGCAAGGAGCTCAAGCCCATCAAACTCAGGCATCTTGAAATCAGTAAAGACAATATCAAAATCTCTCTGCTTCACCAATCCGAGGGCCTCTATGCCATTGTCAACCACCGTCACGCGATAACCCTGACGAGACAGGTATTTATCCACTATAAACAGGATATCCCTGTCGTCATCGACAAACAAGATCTCGAAATTTTTCATGTAGGCCTCCACTGAACTCGGACTGAAAAATCAGATGCCTCGAAAGTCCTGCAACATACTGACATTATAATTTTTTCGATTTCAGTCCTGTACCGCCGGCACTTGGTGGCGGTACATTGAGCATAGTCCCCGGATAAGTTCATATGCCATGATACACTATTGGGGTATTATACTGCAACTATGTTTCAACGGTATCTCTCATGACACTTGCAGTCTGCCAATGAGACCTGAATTGTTCTCCCCTATACAAAACGGCAGTGCCGGTGACACTGCCGTTTTATATTCCTTCTGCACTGATGCGGTAGTTAATGCACAATTCATCCCGCCGTCATTGTTATTTAAATCAACCCGATTAGTTTCTTCTATCAGGCATCCCTCTCCGTTCCTGTTCCAGTCTCCTCTCAGGGATATGATCTGCATAGGAAAATTGACGACGGTCGAAACCTGACCGCCTGTTTCTGTTGTTTCTGGGCACGAAAATTCTTTCAGAACCACTCATGATACCGGCATCTCCGTTTGATTGACTTTAGCCTGACGTAACTACTCAGGTTGTTAGGTTTCCCGCCGTTGGCGGGATTCACGGTTGCTCCACAAACCTCTGAACCTGAGTAGCGCACGTTTTTTGTATAATCGTAGCAAAGCTCATGCCAAACTAAGGAGCCGAGCCTTCTAATTTTCTTTTTCAAGTTATTTCAATTGGTTGTAACCTTGCAGCAATAGGGTGATCCATGGGGTGTGCAAAGAAGTACCATCCTTTTTGAGCGCATGAATTCCACTTATTGGTAAAACCCTACACACAGTGGAAAAAAAGGATTAGAAAAAGTAGAATTTTTTCTAGGTTCCTTTTGGCGAAAAGGGGCGTTAGGGTCAAGTTAAGGGCATTCTTGGACAGCCTCCCAGGCAATTAGAATGCGCATTATATGGAAATGTCAAAGGAAGGCAGGTGGATGGAAGTAAAAGCGGCATGAAAAATATCAGGCAATAATATCCAGTACTGAGTCAACCATCTCTTCCTCACTTTGAAGGACTTTGAGGTTTGCCATATATCCGAGCTTGCCAATCGTGAGGTTGACCATTTCTTCAGCCAAATCCACATTTGACGTCTCAATTTCACCCTCAGGCCCCTGAATTGTGTAACCGGGGGTGTCTACCTTTGTGATATTTGCCTCAGGGAGTCCGGATTCATTTGAGTGAATGGTTACTTGATCTTTCTTAAAGCCGTCAGTATTTACATTTGCCACATTGTGGGCAGTTGTGTTTACTTTTGTTCTGTGCACAAAAAGACCGGCGAGTGATGATCCTATAGAATTTATCATTTCGAATCTCCTTTAGGGGGTCACATAATCTCCTCTGTTGAATTTTATTATCTCAACGGATGAGGTGATAATGACCTGATTAAGGATATTCTTGAGTTC
>JAFDJF010000523.1 GCA_019307645.1 Deltaproteobacteria bacterium | reverse complement strand
TTAGGGCGGCTTACAGTGACCCGAACAGCATAAATTGTTGATTGTAGCCTGTTTGTGCTAAGCAACACACTCATTTTAGATCCCGTGCGCGGGGCACTGTTAGGCGCCCTTAACTGCAAGTTTTGGCCGTATTGAAAAAAATTACCGGATGGCGTAGCGGACCTACCGGAACATATTGAGAAGTTACTATAAATGCTTAAATAGCTTGCTATTTATACCACCCTTCGGCGCAACACAAGGGCCATCTGGAAAGTTTGACAAAAGGGCAAAAATTCTGATAGATTATTGTATCCATAATGAAAACTGACCGGGTTTGTTGGAATTAAGGAATCCTTTTTTGTTACCGTTCAAAGGTTCAGGGTTGCTTTTTTGTTTAAGCCTGATGGAATAAATGAGTTTCAGTGGGGCTCTCAATTGAATTATTCCGCCATTTTGCGTATGAATCAACCTGCTGTGCCATGACTTTGCGTTTTCAACACAGGGTCGCAACCAAATTTCAGGTTTGACGTATCAACGGTTGAGATTTGCATTGAACCTCGAGCCCCTGAACCCTGAACCTTTGAACCCGTGAACGATTACCCTTTATTTAAAGTAAACAGATATGTATATAGACTATTTTGATTTGAGAACACTCCCTTTCAGGAACACGCCTGATCCTGCATTCTTTTTTATGGAGGCCCAGTACAGGGAAACCCTTGAATGGATGGTCCAGGGAGTTCTTTCGCGTAAAGGGCTATTATGTATTACCGGTCAAATCGGATGTGGCAAGACGATGTTGTCAAGAGTCCTCAAGGACCACCTCCCTGATGAAACCATCATCACATTTGTTACGCATCCCAAACTCACTCCCCAAGAACTTACCGAACTTGTGGCACGAAGTCTGGGACTTCAGGACCTCCCTGACTCACAGCTCGAATGTATCGAACGGATTAGAGACAAACTTGTTCAAATAAACGAGGCCGGTACACACTGTGTCTTTATTGTGGATGAGGCCCAGCTTCTAAGTGATTCGCTTCTTCAAGAGATTCTGATGTTCACCAACCTTGAGACGAGCCATTACAAACTGCTTCAAATCATACTGCTTGGGCAAAAAGAGCTTCTGGACAAACTCAATCGCCCGGAGATGCGGCAACTTACCCAACGAATTTTCTCAACAAAATTTATCAAGCCCATTGGTCCGGATCAATCCGTCCGCTATATTAAACACCGGATGAAAATTGCAGGTGGATTTCCGGAAATCTTTACAGAGGATGCCATCGACCTTATCGTAAAAAGTTCGGATGGAATTCCAAGGATTATAAACACATTGTGTGATATGTCCCTGTACCGGGTGTACAGCTCCAAAAAGGACGCGGTTGAAATTACAGACGTTCAGGCCTCTATTATTGATTTGGGGCTGGATGTTTTTGCCAAGACTCAAATGCATGATGCCGCGGACCATATCAAAATTCCGACCACCCCTAAAAGCGTACCGTCATATGCCCCTGAAGTCGATGGGACGGAATTTCACGAAGGTCCTGATGACAAAAGTAATATCCTTCCTTACCCTTCCACAGATAAAGCCGCGGCTGGTGATACAGCTAAATTTTCAGGTCGGGAACCAAAGCAGACGTCTCATCCTGGTCGAAAAATTGAACCCCAATGGTTTAAAGTTGCCGGCATTGGGATTGTATTAATTTTACTGACCACCACTGTTATCTGGCAACTAAAAAAAGGGTCTGTATCCGAAAAGGCTGAAAATAGCGTTTCAGACATAACCCGTCAAAAAGTTGAGCAAAAGAAATTTTTCGATCCCACTTTAGCGCCCATGACAGGCAAAAGCGACATTACTCCTGAAAACATCATCGCAACAACAAACCTCGATAAACCTAAACCCATTGATCATGTGCGTGGGACCAACAATAGCAGCCTGCCAACTTTAGATGAAAATATTCCCCTTCCTCTAAAAGGCGAAACCCCGCCACCTTCAAAAGAGATCCTGAAGGAGGAACCGGGACTGAACCCGTCATCTCCGTCGCATGGAGTTGCCGCTTCAGGGAACGCGGCGGTCACGGAATCTGATCCCCAAAAACAAACCGTCGCATATCCGTACTCCATTTACCTCGGCGCTTATCGTACACGCGCAAGGGCCGAAAATGCTCTCAAGGTTCTTCAGGAAATGAATCTTTCTCCCTACCGGGTACGGGTGGCTCTTAGAAAAAAAGGGGTATGGTATCGCATTTTTCTGGGGTATTTTAAAGATTACCATGAAGCCGAAAAAACAATAGCTAGATACAATTTGAAAAACGCGGAAATCAAAAATACCAAATATGCAACCTGCATGGGCACATTCGCTTCGGCAAAAGAGACCCTATCCAAAATTCAATTTCTTCATCAGCGTGGCTACTCACCTTATGTTATACCTGGTGCAAGCGGCAAATCGCGTGTATATGTCGGTGCCTTTTACACCCGTAGAGGCGCGGAGACACTTTCCGCCGAGCTGAAGTCCAAAGGAATCATTTCACCGGTTGTTCTGCGATAACAAAAGATAAGGAAAAGCAAGGATTTTATTGGGTTGACATGAGCATAAAAAGAATATTGATACCCATCCCATCTTATGGGTTTGACCCAACAGAAGTGGCCATTCCTTGGAAGTTAATATCTGAAAAGGATATAGAAATTGTATTTATTACACCTGAAGGTAAAAAAGCGTCTGCCGATAGCCTAATGCTCAAAGGTGAGAATTTAGGAATTTGGAAATCAGTTTTACGAGCAAGACAAGATGCTGTTGATGCATATTACGAAATGGAAAAAAACGAATCGTTTTGTAATCCGTCAAAATATATTGATGTTCAAGAAGAACATTTTGCTGCAATCCTTTTACCCGGCGGACACGATCAAGGAGTTAAACCGGCGGACACGATCAAGGAGTTAAAGAATATTTGGAGTCAGAAGTATTACAGCATCTTGTTGTTGATTTTTTTGTTGCTCAAAAACCGGTTGGTGCAATTTGTCACGGAGTTGCATTAGCAGCGCGAAGTATTAACTCTGATACAGAAAAATCAGTTATTCACAACTACAAAACAACAGCATTACTGAAATCACAAGAATTACTAGCGTATAATCTAACTAGATTATGGCTGAAGGATTATTATCTTACCTATCCGGAAATTACAGTTGAAGATGAAGTTAAGTCTGTTTTGTTCGACAGTAACAATTTTCTCAAAGGCCCTACGCCGTTATTAAGAGATAACTTTAACCATTTAAAAAGAGGCTTTGTTGTAAGAGATGGAAATTATTTATCTGCACGATGGCCGGGTGATGCATACAATTTTTCTCTTGAGTTTATTAGAATGGTTCAAGATGTAAAAAACTAACTGACCAATCGTTGAAGCAGAAAGCCGGCAGGTTACAAAGGTTAATACCCAAATAAGGATTTCAGAATTTAAATGAAAATAAATACAAGTTATGAAATTAGTATAAATTGAAACGGAAGTGCTATAAAATCCCTTACTGTGCATAGCCAAACCGTTGCACCTGACATTTTTCCGCGCTGCTCCAAAATGAAGGTGAACTCTGCGTTACAAATCTATAATCCTCACACACAGCATGTAGTAGTCAGGAACAATCTGAAATATTTAAACACTGCTTGCCACTCTACATATTTGGTTCACTTGCGAAAACTGCGGACTAATTGCCGTTATCTTAAGTAACGTTTGAGCTCAGCCCCAAAAACCGCAGGTTTTTGTCGGTTGGAGCGAATTGTTAGAACTTTTTATTTTTCTGCAGTTGATATTCTCAATCCCAACTTTAGTAATCTGGGGAACAGGCAATGATTAACCAAGTCTAGCTTTATTTAGGTTCTGCGCCTAAAGTATAAGGAGAGAGGCAGAGGTTGTCGGCAATTCCCCTGCCTCCCTTTTTACTGCCGAGTTATCCATATATTACTTGGATTTCTTGGGTTTCTTTTTGTCGCTTGTGGATTTAGGACTGTCCGGCTTTTGTCCAATACACCCACAGCCACAATTGCCCTTCTTGTCAGCCATATTCATCACCTCCTTTCTGTGGATTGGACTTTCGGATTATTTTATAGAACATAATCCCAAGAGATAATTTAAGCATTTAAGCAATCACTTTAATTTTAGCCGAAAAAAAATTACCTATTTGCTTTTAGGCTCTATTTCTTTGATTCTTTTTCGAACATTTCTAAGTTCACTCTTTAATTCCCCTTCATACTTTTTCAAAGATCCTAAACTTGAATCACTTAATTCTTTTTCTCT
>JAFDJF010000522.1 GCA_019307645.1 Deltaproteobacteria bacterium | reverse complement strand
CCTTAGGCTTGGGGAATCCTGTCTCGGGTAGTCGCATATAGCGCCACGCTTGCGACGAGGGCGATAACGCAGAGAAGAAAAGTAATGCGGTATGCCTCGCCCATATCTGTCAGATGTGGAGAGACGCTCTCCATTACACTGCCAAGTCCATGGATGAACAGGCCTCCTCCCATCATGGTGAAAAAGTTGATACCGCTCAAGGCCGTGCCTGCCATCTCATCCGGCATGATGTCCCTGATATGGGCATAACTTACTTGCCCAAAAGAATTAAAAAAGCCCATGGCAAAGAGCACAGCCCCAAGCCACAGGAGCAATGAGTTGTCCTGCCACAGGAGCAGTGCAAACGTTGCAGTTGCTGAGCACAAGACCCCATAGATTACAGTCTGTTTTCTTGATTTCAGGACCCTGTCTGAGAGCAGTCCCCCTGTTGGCGCACCGAGGATATACCCGAAACTGAGCATCAAGAGGAGGTTCCCAGCCACCAGTTGAGGGATATTCAGGTGCCCCATCAAGAAGGGACCTGCCCACAACGTCTGAAGCGCGGCAAAGGAGCCGTAGCGCAAAAAGATGCTAAAAGAAATGGCCCAGTAGTTCCAGTTTGAAAAGAGGCGTCTTATGGAACCAATGGGTGAGGGATGAGAGGCCTTCTTTGAGACGGATACATCCGGTTTTTCCCGGACAAACAATAAAAAGCACACGATCAAAAGGAAATGAAATCCTGCCAAACTGCGAAAAGTATCTCTCCAGCCCAGTTCTTCAACGAGAAATGCTAACGGACTGGTTGCCGCCATGCTGCCCAATGATCCTATGGATACCAGGAGGCCAGAGACCGTCGCGAACTTTTTGAGGCTGAACCATTGGGTGAAAAGTTTAAGGGGGCCCATAAAGTTTGCGGCCATGCCCAGACCCATCAGGATACGGCCGATGACACCGTCGGCCACATTATCCCCGTTTGCAAGGATAACGGCGCCCAGAACCCCCAAAATATTAAGCGCTACCATCGTTATCCTGGCGCCGGCCCTGTCAAGGAGGAGGCCCAAAGGAAGCTGGATCAGGGCAAAGGCGTAAAAAAAGGCAGACCCCAGCAGGCCCAGTTCCTTCGGGCTGAGATCAAGATCAATGGTAAGTTCCTGGGCGATGATTGCGGTAGAGGCCCTATAGAACATGGACATGATAAAGAGGGCAGCGCAGATCCAGAATATTGTCCATCGTCTATGATTCATAAAGATGACTTATACCAGAGTATGGAACTTAGGGTTCGCGCAAAAATAAATTTACATTTTTGGCGCTCAGATTTAGGTTAGGTTTGGTAGATATTGAAGAGAAAAAGACGCAGTAATAGTGGACTATTTCAAGGTTTTTGCTCTTCAATATCTGCCATAAATGACCTGAAGATGAGATGCCAAGATGTGAAGTTATTTTTGCGCGAGCCCTTAGGGTTCGCGCAAAAGTAACTTCATATTTTTTTTGAAACCGCATTACCGACGCTTCTCCTTCCTGAATCCCCACCATGCCCAGCAGATCCCCCAGCTCAAGGCCACCGGCCCCAAGGCCACATATAAAAAGACAACCCAGTGGTTGTTCCAGGGCTTCAAGAAGAGCGCCACCAGGGCCGGCCACAGGAAAGAGAGCACAATGGCCAGTCGCATCCGCCCTGAAATGCTAAAGCCGTGATCGGAAGGCTTTAGATTCTTGTCGGGATTTTTGGCCATTATTCTGGGAAGTAAAAAAACACCCAGAACAATCGCAACAATCAAGAGGATTTCCGTCACACCAGACAACTTTGTTCTCCGTAAAACTCAACAACCACCGTCTAAAAGACGGTGGCTTGAAATAAAGGGCTGAAAGTCCGGATGCGGGTCAAACAGACCCGTCATAGCTGTCCGGAAATAGGCGAGCACATATTCTATGTCCAGCCATGCGCACTTTTCCTTCCCCATAAATACACTGTGCCCGCAAAATTTGTATTCATTGAGTTCATTGATATCAGAAACGATTTTTGATCTCAAAGGATTTAAATGGATATAACGAACTAATTCTATAAGGTATGTGTCTTCCTGGCAGATGACGGATTTGTAACGGTTTTGAAAGAGTTGTCCATGTCTTCTGTGCCTTCGGTTGAAACTGAGGGCATAACCTGTGAGCAGCCTTCTCATCAGTGTTGATAGACCCGCACCACCACTTCTCAGCAGGAAGTGCGCGTGTTATGACAAAAAGGCCCAGGCATAGCAGGCTGTGTGGGTGGCCGGCAGCAGGTCTTCAAGACGATCCAGAAAATTATGGCGGTCTTTATCGTCGCGGAATATCTTTTTGCGTTTTATTCCGCGTATTATTACGTGATGTAAAACACCTGGTGCATGGAGACGGGCCAGTCTAGGCATGAAATATGATATATTATCACATGATTACATTGTCAACTGATTTACTGATGGACGTGTCCCTCTTTTTCCCCTCCCGGTTCTACCGAACTCCGATGCAATTTCGGCAAGGTCATCTTCATCCACGGATAGCCCGGAGATATTCAGAGCGTAAAGGGGATCGGTGGTAAATAAGTAACCAAAATTGAATTTTCAGCTGATAAGGATTTAACTTTGGAATATTTTCGCCTCTACAAACAGCATGTCCGATCATGTTAGTTACTTTCTTACCACCCCCTTTGCCTCTTGGGTTAGGAGCAAAAAGACTCGCGCACTTCATCAGTCCATCGACGCAAAAATGATTTTTCTCCATCGTCGTCACTCACCAACCAGTCAACACGTTGAGCCATCTCTTGCGCTTGCCTTATCGTATGTGCAGCTTCTCTAAACCGCTCAATTATTTCTGGTGGATAGTGGCGACCAATATCTTCCATGCGGTACTGCGCGTAATCAAAATATCCACCGCTCATAATCGATTCTCCCGGCGCCTTCGTTACAGGTAACTTGGCGGGTTTAGAAAGAAGAGCCGCAAAGTACCTAAAATGATTAAACACTGCTCC
>JAFDJF010000521.1 GCA_019307645.1 Deltaproteobacteria bacterium | reverse complement strand
CCTGCCAGTCCATTCAGCCTGAGAACCATATGTTCCATAACAAGGGTTGCATTGCGCATTCTGCGAATATCCAACCGGGCTTGATGTACCGCCATAATGCTATCGATCAAATTTTCTACTGTAAAACTTTCGCCATTTTTTTTCAACTGATTGGAAAAATCAATATTTATCAGTAAATCGATCGAGCCCACGACCTGCAGAAGGAGCAAATCCCTGTACCAGTTCCCCCAGACGGACAGCATGTCCAGCATGCCTGCCTCTCCGCTCGCAGGGAAATCAAGCCCCTTTTTTCTGTCTTCCTCTGCACATTCCAGCGCCATATTAAGGGCCTCTTCTTTAGAAAAACCAGGTAGTTGCATAAGCTTTGAAAGCCAGGCCGTTCTTTTTTCCAGAAAATCACCTTCATACATTCTGAGAGCGCGGCCCAGACTTCCTTCAGAAATCCTGGCCAAAAGCGTTGCAGTCTCTTCATTAAGGTCCCTGTTTTTGATAAGCCAGATCTTTATATCCCGGGCGGACAGGGGCTGAAACGGTACCTTCTGGCAGCGTGACACGATGGTCGGAAACAGATCAAGCGGTTCCGTGACCTTGAGTATCAGTATGTTTTTTGGAGGGGGCTCTTCAAGGGTTTTTAAGAAAGAGTTGGCTGCTTCATCAGTCATTGTCTCTGCCTGATGAATGACACTCACGCGATACCCTCCTGACACGGGTGCAAAACCGAGGCTGCGGTTCAGATCCTTTATCTGCTCGATCAGAATATTCTGGCCCTCCGGCTGGATAGACAAAAAATCCGGAAAATTGCCTCCAATCAACTGACGGCATGCCGGACAATGACCGCAACCTTCAAACCCATTCGGTTCACGGCAGTTGAGGGCCATGGCAAAAGCCATGGCAGTGCTTGTCTTTCCGATACCCGGAATCCCTGCAAAGAGATAGGCATGGGGGATTTTTTGGCTGGCCATTATCTGCTTCAAAAATTTTTTTGCCGTTTTCTGGCCCAGTATTTCGGAAAACATCGCTGTTAATCCCATTTTCAGGTATAAGGTCTGATGTGTTCAAATATTGCCTTTTCCAATCCGTCCTCATTGAGAGTGCCGTCAACCACAACGAACCGCTCGGGTTCGTCTTCTGCAATCTTAAGGTACCCGCCCCTTACCGCCTTGTGAAATTCCATTTTCTCTTTTTCAAACCTGGCCTGCCCCTCCTGCTGCATGATTTTGTTCCTTCTAAGGGCTCTTTCAAGACCAACTTCAACCGGGCAGTCAACAAGAAAAGTTATGTCAGGCAGTATCCCGGGAGCCGCCTTTTTATTCAAAGACCTTATCAATGCTAAATCCTGACCCCGCGCGTGGCCCTGATAGGCCATGGTTGCATCAAAGAACCGATCACACACAACCCATTTTCCTTCTGTAAGAGCCGGGTTGATTACCTCGTCCACATGCTGTGCCCTGTCAGCTGCATAGAGAAACAGTTCAGCCAGGGCTGAGAGGTCCTGATTTCGGGTATCCAGAAGCACCGCCCTGATATCCTGTCCGATTCGAGTGCCACCGGGTTCCAGGGTAAGGATTGCCGGTATCCCCAGGCCTTCTAAACGGTCAGTAAGCCGTCTGGCCTGAGTTGACTTGCCGCATCCATCGATGCCTTCAAATGTAATAAACACATTTCACTCCGTAACCAGGTGGTATCATTGCACATTGTCGTATTCCGATGTTGGCTGAAAGCCTATGGCACGGGAATTTTTCCAAAAAAAATGTAACAGTTTAGCGTTTTGAAAAGATGTAGCATAATCGGAATTGTCGAACTGTGGGGGTCTCTTTTTAGAAGCCCGCATATTTGTGAGCCATTCCAAAATGACGGCAGCTTGATACGCAATTCGTTTTTAGGGGCCGACAAAGCGCGTCTTCCGCTCCAAGTTGCCCTTCTCTGCCTTTACGTTGCTTGAAATCCAGGCTTGGCGGGCATAATAGCGGATGTCAGTTGTGATGCGGGCATCTAAAAAGAGACTTCCACGGTTCGACAAGCATTCTTGGTAAAGCCCTAAACAGTTACAAAAAAATCAGTATAGAAAAAAAGATTCGGCTATTCAACAAACAAAGTAAAGCTGCAGGTTCAAAGGTTCACGGTTTCCCGCTTTCGCTTCGCTCCGACAGTCAAGGTTAAAGCGATGAAGGATGGATCTATGAAAAGTTAAACTGTCTCATTCATTATGTTTTATGTTTGATAATGAAGAATTTGATAAAATTGCTTATAATTGCCATAAAGATATTTTGTACCAAAAACAACCTTAAGGAGGAGACCATGGTGACTGACCTTGCAGAACTGGAACAACGGATAAGAAATCTGGAGAATATTGAGGCAATCAGAAAGCTCAAAGCCAAGTACTGGCGATGCATTGACAGGAAGCTCTTTAATGAACTGGAGGAATGCTTTACCGAGGATGTGATGGTGGATTATGGTCCGGGCATGCAGTTCCAGGGCAGGAAAGCGGCGCTTCAGTTTTTCAGGGAGGTCCTTGGGAACGACTCTGTGATCACTGTTCATGCCGGCTACGGTGCCGAGATCGAAATAATCAGTGACACAACTGCGAAAGGCGTGTGGGCATTAAGTGACTATGTAATTACAGAGCCGGACAGCAAAATGAAAGGTTGGGCTCACTACGAAGATGAGTACTTGAAAGAAAACGGTAAGTGGAAGAAAAAGAGCACTAAGATCTCCCGCATCCGTCAAGAATTAACCACGACTACGGGTTAGAAGCAATTGCAGGAGTTCCAGGGTAAATTGGTTCTCCATATAAACCCCTTTAAACTCATGGCATTACGTCAAATTCCGGTAACTTCTAAAAAGTCCTTTGAACCGCAGAATATCGAATAACGAATGTAGAATGTCGAAGTAAGGAATCGCATCGCTCTATTTATTTTATATAATTGACAAAAACTCCTTCCTTCTAAATTCGAAATTTCTTGTTCGATATTCGATATTCGATTTTATTTAGCTGCAACATAAGGATGACACTAAGGGGTTTAGGTTAGAACAAATTTACCCTGACAGGAGTTCCCCGCTGCTTGACTTCTCGGGAGTCCTGTTTTAATGAATACCAACGATAAATGGAGGACTTGGAGGATGAGAGCTAAAACGTCGATAATCTTTTTTGTGTTATTTTTCTTTGTGGTCTTATTCCTTCATGCCCCGGGCGTCTCAGCACAGAAAAAAAAGGTCTTCAACCTGGAAGAAAGCATTTCCGAGGCACTGGAAAACAACTGGTCACTAAAGGCGACAGAGGAGAAGATCGACCAGGCATTCAGTGTCAAACAACAGGCCAGGGCGGAGTTTCTGCCCAAGTTAGGCATGACTTACGGATACACCAGGCTTAGCGAACCTGTAACCATCAGATCGGGCGCCGGTCTTCCGGGGCTTGATGGTGTCCCCTTAAGCTCCCAGGACAACTACCAATGGAGGGGTACTGTTACTCAGCCTCTTTTTACGGGCTTTGCCCTGGTCAGTTCCTATAAGCTTGCAGCGCTGGGAATCGATCAGTCCGAGATGGAGGTCGAACTGGAGAAACTGAACCTTGCTTTGAGGGTGAAAGAGGCCTATTTTGCTATCCTTATAGCGGATAAAGCGGTTGAAGTGGCCGAAAAGGACGTTGAATCCCGGGAGTCTAATGTGGATGTGGCCAGCAGCTTTTATAAAGTCGGGATGATCCCTGTAAATGATTTGTTGAAGGCGGAAGTTGAGCTGGCCAATAGTCAGCAAAACGTGCTGCATTTAATATTGTTTTGTCCAGACCGGTCAACGAGCCGGCTGAAGTTGAAGATGTTCTCGTTTACAAACCGGAACGGGTCTCATTCGAGGAATACCTGGCGCAGGCATTTAAGAATCGGCCTGAAATAAAGCTGATTGATATTAATATCCTTCGGACCGATCAGCAGATAAGGCTTGCCGGCAGCAGGAACTACCCGGAGATCAGCCTGATGTATGACTATATAAAGGAGGGTGATGAGCCGAATGTGTCCGGCAGTTCCTTTCATGATGCAGGCAGGTGGGAAGCCACGGCAGTCTGCACATGGACCTTATGGGAATGGGGCAAAACCTATTATTCAGTGAAAGAGAAAGAGGG
Organism: Deltaproteobacteria bacterium; assembly: GCA_019307645.1. The sequence goes on along the minus strand of JAFDJF010000521.1, from coordinate 22 downwards.
CTTGAAGAGAGAGTTGATTCAG
>JAFDJF010000520.1 GCA_019307645.1 Deltaproteobacteria bacterium | reverse complement strand
TCTTGATCTTGAGGAAACCGATGCTCGACTCATGCAGATTGTGCTCAGGGGCCGGGAGCAACTGGAAAACCTCATCAGCAATTTTCTTTTGCTTGCAAAACCCAGGCTGACAGATCGTGAACAGATTGATATCAATGGTATTGTGGATGATGTCATTGAATCTGTTCATTACAGTCCCGACTGGAGCGAAAATATCAAAGTGGAAAAGGAACCCGGTAACAAATCCCGTATCTATGGCAACAGGACGGAAGTGAAGCAGATGATCTGGAACCTTGTGTTAAATGCTGTTCAGTCGATGTCGGATGGGGGCACCGTGAAGATCTCCACAAGCGTAACCGCTTCTGATAAAGGGAAGGATTATCTTGGAATAAGCATAAGCGATACCGGATGTGGAATAGAAAAAGAGGGTGAAAGCAAGATTTTTGCCCCTTTTTATACGACAAAGGAAAGCGGAACAGGCCTTGGCCTTGCAATTGCAAGAAGAATTGTGGAGAGCCACGGGGGTGAGATCAAAATCGAGAGTACTGTGGGAGCGGGTACCATCTGCAATGTTTTTTTACCGCGAGATAAACGTTCAAAACCGCGTGACGGGGAAAGTCACTGATTTTGAAAGATGGAAAATACGAGATAGCAAGAAGAGTGGTCTCGCAAAAAGTCAGAGAACACCATTTCTCGTCATTCCGGCGAAGGCCGGAATCCAGTTATATCAAAATGTTCTGGATGCCGGACCCGGTTCGGCATGACGATTTCGGGCTTTTTACGAAATCGTCAAGAAAAATATTTTGAACTTTTGGTCAGCATTTTACCGAAAATCAATTCCGTGTAGCTCTGTGGTAAAACATTTTGTTAAGGGGATCATAAATGGCAGAGATTCTTGTGGTGGATGATGACAGGGGAATGAGAGAATTCCTTGAGATCATGTTGACCCAGGAGGGGCATGGGGTCAGGTGTGCAAGTGACGGGAAAAAAGCCCTGGAGATCTGCAGGAAACACAAATTTGATCTGGCAATCACTGACCTGAAGATGCCAAAGGTTGATGGGATCGATTTTCTGAAAGGCGTCAAAGAGCTGTCCCCGGAAACCATGGTTATCCTGATTACTGCCTATGCATCAGGAGGCACGGCAGTCACGGCCATGAAGGAGGGCGCATACGATTATATAGAAAAGAACTTTGATGTCGAGGATTTGAAAAAGATCGTTCGGGACGCCCTGGATAAGAAAGGGGTGAAAGAAGAAGACGCCCAGTTTATAAAGAGCATTAAAGATGCTGACCGTTTCGGGCGCTTGATAGGGAAGAGCAAAGAAATGCTCAACGTTTATTCCATTATTAAAAAGGTCGGTGAAACAACGGTCAATGTGCTTATTCTGGGAGAGAGTGGCACGGGAAAGGAACTGGTTGCACATGCCGTTCATGAGAACGGCCCCAGAAAAGACAAACCTTTTGTCGTCATAAATTGTGGCGGGATACCTGAGCACCTCCTGGAAAGCGAATTGTTCGGCTACATGAAAGGCTCATTTACCGGAGCCGTTGAGGACAAGCCCGGGCTTTTTGAGGTTGCCGCGGGCGGAACGATCTTCCTCGATGAAATTGGAGAATTGCCGACAATTCTTCAGGTCAAACTCCTGAGGGCCATTCAGGAAAAGACTTTCAGAAGAGTGGGTGGATCAGAGGACATCAAGGTGGATGTCCGGATCATTGCTGCCACAAATCAGAATCTGGCACAGAAAGTAAAAGATGGCAGTTTCAGGGAGGACCTTTTTTACCGACTCAATGTGGTGGCAATAGAGATGCCCCCATTACGGAAAAGGAAGGAAGACATTCCTGTCCTGACAGAATATTTTGCACGGAAGTATTCCTCGGCATTCGGCAAAGAGATTAAAAAGGTGTCTTCTTATTCTCTGGAACTTCTGTTGAAATACAGGTTTCCGGGAAATGTAAGGGAACTGGAAAACATTATTGAAAAGAGCGTTGCCCTTGGGACTTCCAATATCATTCTTCCGGATAATCTTGAATCAGCAAAAGACAAAACTGTCATGAATGACAGCCTGGATGTAGATTTTCCAGAGGATGGAATCAAGCTGAATGAAGAAATGGAAAAGATTGAACGAGACCTGATTAAAAAGGCCCTTAGCGAGTCTCAAGGTTCAAAATCAAAGGCTGCCAGGTTGCTTCATGTAAGCCTTGATTCCCTTCGTTACAGGATTGAAAAGTTGGGAATATGAACTTGGGTGCTGGGCGTATGTTTTATGGTTCTTTCTTGGCAATAGCTGCTAGCAGACAACCATGGAAAAATCTTGCATTTGCGGTGAATAACGCCCATGATCTCCGCACAATATAAGGAGATTGATAACGGTTCAGGTTCAGGGTTCACGGTTAAACCCGATTTTATCGGGATGTTCATTATGTTTCCAGAGCGACATAGCGTGTTTCTTGGACGTGGTGTGCAAAACCGTTTGGCATATCAAAAAGCGGATGAACAGGGTATTTGTGTAAAGAATAGAGCCCTTCCTTCATTGCTTTTAACCCTGAACCGTGAACCTTATAACCTGAGTAGATTGCATGTATATTCATGAACGCAAGGACTGGCCGAATTTCACCTGGAATCAGACAATACTGCTTGATTTGCTCGCTGAGACGCGTTATTTGCAGGGTCGGCTGCTCGGGCGCATGGGAGCTCTGGGGTTCCCGTTACGTGAGGAAGCCACACTTCAGAATTTATCGGAGGATGTACTTAAAACAAGCGAGATTGAGGGAGAGATTTTGGATTCAGAACAGGTTCGCTCCTCAATTGCCAAAAGACTTGGCATCGATATCGGAATCTCTCCATATGTTGACCGAAATGTTGAAGGCATTGTGGAAATCATGATGGATGCAACAGGCAATTATAATGCACCCTTGACTGTTGATCGATTGTTTGACTGGCACGCCGCACTTTTTCCGACCGGACGAATTGGGATGCAACGAATAACTGTCGGTGGC
>JAFDJF010000054.1 GCA_019307645.1 Deltaproteobacteria bacterium | reverse complement strand
GTTAACCATGTATATGGGAGGGATAGAAAGAAAGGAAGTCGGAGTGAAGATGGAATATGAGGGTGTTGCCGGTTATGGAGGTCATATTGGTTTTTTCTATAAGCCAACGGACGAGTGGAGCGTTGGTTTTATGGCAAGAAGTCCGGCTCCAATAGAAATGGACGGGGAAATAAAGATTGCAGGAATAAAATATGATTCCGAGGTGGAATTCCAATTTCCAGGTTCTTTTTACCTTGGATGCGGGTATAAACCTGATCCGAAACTCACTTACAGTTTAACTGTTTCCTACAGGCTGTGGGGACAAATGGATGAAATGACATTCAGAACTGATGTCATAGGAACGACAAAGCAGAAAACATATTATAAAAACACCTGGGGTGTGGCGGCAGGGATGGAATACTGGATTACGGACGACCTGGCTTTTTGGGCAGGATTTATTTTCCTTCAAGGCGGTACGGAGGCTAAAGGACTAAAACCTGAAGATTGTGATGTTAATATGCTTGATCCTAATATCGGATTTGCGTACAAAATAAGTGAATCCATTGAGGTGGATATTAGCGGCGTTTACATGCACGGTTTTAAAAAAGAGTATGGTTCCAAGGAATACAGTTTTCAGCACTCCTTGGTTTGTCTTGGGCTTAGATTTGAGTTCTAATAACGGAGTTCAAAGAAAAAACATGGGTGTCAAGCCTACACAGTTGACAGGTGTTCGGGGTTTTTACCCGGACGTATTGAGAAATTACTTCACGAATTGGTTCCCGGGTTCAACTCACCTGCCTGGCCGGAAGTTCGTAGATCTTGATGCCTGCCCCCTCCAACCGCCTGGCGATTGTCCGGAGCGCCGCCAATGCCGATTCTTCTCTCTGCTCATCCACTGCAACAGCCACAGCACAATTAAACCCCGGCCAGACGGCATTGTCCATCTTGGGGGATGAATTCGGGCCTTTGCCCAGGACGCGGTCCCACTTGGTGAATCCGGTTACAGCAGATGCCTCAAGACCTTCCATCACATCTTCGTCAAAGGCCACATCATAGATGACCAGAAAGAGCTTCATGTTTTCACCTTGTTCTCTTTTCTGAATTCCAGGTGATAATAGACTGTCGGAATCAGCAGGAGGGTCAGCAGGGTAGAGACTGAAAGGCCTCCCAGCATCGTGATGCCGATAGGGTTCCATACTTCTGACCCGGCAGTTTGGGAGACCGCCATGGGGAACATCCCGAAAAAGGTGGTCAGCGTTGTCATCAGCACCGGCCTGAGACGGTTACGACCGGCGTGTGTCACGGCCTCAAAGAGGCCCTCTCCCCTTTTTTGCAGCAGATGCGTATAGTCCAAAAGCACAATGGCATTATTGACAACGATCCCGATGAGCATGACGATGCCCATAAAAGACATGATGCCCAGAGTGACATCAAACACATAAAAGGCGTAGAGGACACCGCTGAAGGCAAAAGGGACGGAAAACATGATAATAAAGGGATCTCGCAGATTCCCAAAAAGGGATGCCATGACCATATAGACCAGGATGATGCCCAAAATCAGCAGCGCAGTTAGATCACGAAATGCCTTTTTCTGTTCCTCCACGTCACCGCCGAAATGGATGGACACCCCCTCGGGAATTTCCATTTTATGCAGGGCCTTTTTTATATCCGAAGTTGCGGCGCCCAATGACCGCTTGAAGAGATCCGCCTCGACCTTTACAATTTTCTGGCGGTTTTTGTGCTGGATTTCGATCGGCCCCCTTCCTTCAGTTACTCTGGCCACATTTCGGAGCCGAATCTTGCGGCCATCGGTCGTGAACACGGGGACATCCAGCAGATGATCCAGATTGTTTTTATCTTTTTTGGTAAGCCTGGTAAAGATATCAAAGTTGTCTCCTGCATCACGAAACTCGGTGGTTTTAACCCCGTAAAAGTAGTTTCGAAGAACGGTTGCAATCGTACCGACCCTCAGACCCAGTGAAGATGCCTTGGACCGGTCAATGATCACCCACAACTCAGGTCTGGGATCTTTCTGGCTGAGACTGACATCCACCAGGCCTGGGATCTCTTCCATGACAGACTTTAACCGGTTGGCAAAGGATATCATCTCATCCAGACCGACCCCCTGGATCTCCACGGATATGGGTTTTGAACCCCCTGCCAGGAAGCCTGATACAGGGTCCTGGGCCGTTACCATGATTCGGGTGATGCCCGGAATATTATTGACCCTTTTTCTCAGAATGTCGGCAATTTGTTTTGCGCTTCTTTGCCGCTTTTGTCTGTCTACGAGTTTAAATCCGATCTTCCCCACATTCGCTCCCAGATCCATGCCCAGGGCCACTTCCGCCCCTTTTTCCGTCTGCCCGTCAAAGCCATAGGAATGCCTGAATTCTTCCGGTTTTACGACCGTGTCAATATTTTTCAGTATCTCTTCAATGACCCGGTTGGTCTCCTCGATCCGGGTACCTTCGGACAGACGAAAAGAGATGTCAACATCACCGGAATCGATTTCCGGTAGAAACGATGTGGAAAGAAACGGGATCAGCGAAAGGCTGCTTAAAAAAAAGCAAATGGCCAGGGAAAAAACCGTTTTCCGGTGATCCAGTGCCCACGCAAGCAGGCCTTCGTAGCCCTTTTCAGTGGCATTGAAGGTTTTTTCACCCACGTTGTACAGTTTATGGAGAACACCGTTTCGCGTCTCCCTGTCGCCTTGATATTTTCTGATCCATCTTGATGAGAGCATGGGGGTCATACTCAACGCGGTAAAAAGAGAAGCCAGGATCGTGACCACAACCACAAATCCCAGTTGTTTGAAGATAATGCCGGGCAGTCCGGTGAGGAACATGAGGGGGACAAAGACCACGACGGTCGTCATGCTGGAGGCGGCTATGGCCATTCCCATCTCCGATGCGCCGAACGTGGCTCCCACCTGCGGGCGGTTTCCCCGGTCAAGATGCCGCACGATATTTTCCAGCACCACGATGCCGTTATCCACCACCAGGCCCGACGCGATGGCAAGAGATACCAGAGACACGATATTGATCGTATATCCGAAAAGATAGAGGAAAATAAACGATATGATCAGGGAAAAAGGGATGGTAAGGGCGATGATGACGGCCGGCCGGAGTTGCCTGAGAAAGAAAATTGTGACCAGAATGACAAAGAAAATTCCCCAAAGCAGGGAGTTTCGCAGATTTCTTACATAGGCAGAGATGTTTTCCGCATTGTCAATAACAATAGTAATTGTTACGTCAGACGGCAGGGTTTTCCGGATCTCTTTGAGCTTCTCCCTGGCCCTGGTGATAACCGCGACCGTGTTTTTTCCGGTTTGTTTCTGGAGCATGAGAACGAGCCCCTTTCTGCCATCGCCCCATCCGTTGTTATCCATGGGTTTATAGGCGTCTTCAACCGTTGCGACATCCCGAAAATAGACAGGCCTTTTGCCGGAATAGCCGATGATTGTGTCCCGGATCTCCTCCATAGTCTTGTAGCGGGCGGGGGTGCGCACAAAGTATTCCTGAACGCCTGATTTGATTTTCCCGCAAGGAAGATTGAGGTTTTCCGCGGCCAGGACCCGGTTGATGTGCGGCAGGGACAGATTGTATGCTTCGATCTTCTTGAGATCGAAATAGACGTTGATCCTGCGACGCAACCCGCCATGAAATATGACGGCCCCGACCCCGGCCACCCGTTTCAGTTCGTCGGAAATGCGCTTATCCACCAGGTGATAAAGGCGCGGCCAGCTCTGGGGGCCACTGGTCACGGTGATAAACAGGATGGGGGCCGTGGCGCTACTGAACTTAAAGAGAATGGGGGTCTCGATGTCATCCGGCAGGTCCCTTTTGGCCAGTTCCAGCTTGTCGCGGATATCATTGCTCGCCGTATCCAGGTCTGTGCCCCAGTTGAATCGGCATGATACAACAGATAGATTGTCAATGGATTTGGAGGTCAGCTTATCCAGATTATTTACCGCATTTACATAATCTTCGATCTTTTTGGTGACATCGGTTTCCACGTCGGCAGCGCTGGCGCCCCACCATCCGGTCAGGATAGAAACTACCGGGGGATCAACATCGGGATACAGGTCAATATTGAGTTTAAGGATGCAAATGGTCCCTAACAGGATAAACCCCAGAAATATCATCAGGGTCGCAACCGGTTGTTTGACTGAAAACTCAGGGAGCTTCATGGCTTTCCTTCCTCTATCACCCGGACAGAGGACCCGTCCTTTAATCTCATCTGTCCCTTGACCACCACCTGATCCTCCGGATTTAGTCCTGAAAGGACCTCTGCCAGATTTCCCTGCCTGCCGCCGATCTTGATGTTTCGCAGATGAGCGGTACTATTTCTAACCACGTAAACATAATAGCACCCCGTGCCGGGCATCTTATTCAGCGCATCCCTCGGAATGATGATGGCCTTGTTTTTTCCAAAATAGAGCCGCACATGGGCGAACATGCCCGAACGGAGCAAAAGGTCTTGATTCGGGACACGGATTTCCACCTTGGCTGTCCGTGTTTCGGGGTCCAGTGTGGGGTAGACCAGGGCGACTTTACCGATGAAGGTATTCTTGGGGTAGGCATCCACGCGGAATTTCACATCCATTCCTTCCCGAACCTGAGGAAAATCCATCTCAGGGACAGTCGTCACCACCTTGAGGGTCTTCTCATTGGAAATGCGCAGGATGGGACTCCCGATTTTTGAAAAACTTCCGGGATCCATATAACGGGCCGCTATAATCCCGGACATGGTGGCATAGATGTCATGGTCTTGATAAAGGACTTCCAGTTCTTTAAGCGCGGCCTTGGCCTGCTCAATCCGGGCCGATGCAACTTCCAGCTCAGCCTGAATGTGATCCAGCTTCTGTTTTGAGGCCGCTTTTTTCTCCTGGAGGTTGGCAATGCGCCGGAAATCCTTTTTCAGCATTTCAAGATTGGCCCGGGTCACCTTTACCTCTGCCCGGGCACGATTGACCTGTGCCTGGATCCGGTCTTTTTCCAGACAGGCCACAAGCTGACCTTTTTTTACCCGGTCGCCCTTTTCCACCAGGATCGATTTGATGACCTTCCCCCCGACTTTTGGATAGACCTCCACGGCCTGTAATGGTCGAAGATCGCCGGTGACCTCCAGAAAGCGATCCAAATCCCCCGCTTCCACAGTACATACCTGGACCGGAATTTTTTGCGCCTTTTCCACGGTAACCGGCTTTTGTTTTGTGAGGCGCCAAAGGTTGACGCCTGCCACCAACAGAAAAATAAGGATAGCGCATCCTGAAACCCACATGATTTTTTTATCTTGCCTGCCTTTTTCTTTCATTTGATGTTTTCCCCTAATTGCTCAGATCCTAACAGGTTATTTCTCCCCCACAGCGCGTTTCAATTTCGCCTCCGCGATCCGGTAGCCATAAAGGGCCTTATTCAGGTTGACCTCCGCCTGAGTGAGGAAGGTCCTTGCATCCAGGACCTCGGTGGATGTTGTCACGCCCTCCCTGTACTGGAGGTTGGTGATCCTGAAATTCTCCTTTGCCTGGACAAGGGCCTCCCGGGCGGTGTGGATATTCGTCTCCGCGACCTTGAGTTTCTGGAAGGTATCCCGCACCTCAAGAAGGATGCTGTCCGTGACACCCTGGATCTTTTCTTTCAGTGCCGCCCTCTGATGGCTGGCTTTTCTCACCTCTGCATGTTTTTTTCCGCTCTCAAAGAAAGGCCACGTGGCCTGGAGGGTGACGCTGGAATTGTGATCATTTGCAAAGTCATTGTTGGTGGCGCCCAGATTATCCCCGGTTTGTTCATAGCGGCCATTGAGATAGATCCGGGGATAATACGTGCTTCTGGCCAGGCGAATTTGAAGATCAGCCTGTTTCAGGGTCTCGTTTAAGAGTTTCAGTTCGGGCCTTTTTTGGACAGCCTCTTCAAAAAGAGATGAGATTTCATAATGCGACGGCTGAAACGGAGGAATTTCCTCGATGTTGGTATTTTCAATGATATCACGACGAATGAGCGTATTAAGCGCGGAAATACTTACGATGAGATCACTGTCTACACTGACCTTGTCCTGACGGGCCCGGGCCAGGGCGACCTGAGATTTCAAAAGGTCGTTATATGGAACGATGCCCTGCGCATAGAATTGTTCTGCATCATTGGCATGCCCCTCCAACTGTTTGACTTCCTCTTCTGCCACTTCCGTGGCCCTGCGGACAAGTAGAATCTGGAAATATGCAATCTTTACCTGCTTGGCGACGTCCAGCACGGCCTGCTCCTTTTCAATCCCCTGGATGTCAACACCCAGTGCGGCAATCTTTCGCCGGGTTGTCATGGAAAAACCCGTAAAAAGGGGTTGGGTGACCGTCACGTCCCAGGAAATGCTGTTTTTCTTTCCAATGTCTACCTGCGGATAAGGACCTAAAATGACATAAGGGGCATCTTTCATGCGGGTGTAGCCGTAGGATGCAGTCAGGCTGGGGAATAGACTTGCGCGGGCGCTTTTTTCGTTCTCCACCGCGGCCCTTTCGTTCTCAATGGCTTCACTGATGAGGGTATTGTTTTTAATGCCTTCCTGAACCGCAGCTTCAAGGGTGAGGATAGCTTTTTCCACTTCGGCTCGACATTCGGACGCCCCTGTAAACACGAAAAATATCATGGTCACTGTAACCAGTTGCTTGAAAAAAATATTCATGGCAGCGCCTCCGGTTTTCCTGAAACTTATTATGCCTCTATCTTATGTCAGGGACTTTGACCCGGTCACCAGACTGTTAAAAAAGATGTTCAAGATGTTATCCACGTTTTCCTGATACGGGTGTTGTTTTGGGTCGTCCATCCACAGGAACAGAAAGGCATTGCTCAGGCTGTCAATAGCCACAGCCAGATAATAGGGTTCAGCGAGATTTTTAAAATGCTTTTTTTTGATACCGGTTTTAAAGACCGTGGCAAGCCCTTGCAGGGTTTCCTCATAAAGCACACGGATCTCTGAATCAAACCCCGCCTTGACATTGAAACTCGCCCCCGTTGCTTCAGCAAAATAGAGACGCATCATGGGGGCATTTGATATAAAGACTTCGCCTTTGACCCTGACGTAGTTTCGGATTTTATCAATTTCTTCTCCCGGTTCTTTGATTGCCCTGTCAAGCGCCGTCTGAAACTTTTCAGCCTGCTCAAGCACCAGGGCCTTGTACAGCTTTTCCTTGTTCTCAAAAAACTTGTACAGGGTGCCCACGGCAAACTCTGCTTCCCGGGCTATCTCCTGCATGGAGACATTGTGATAACCCTTCTCGGAAAAAAGAACCAGCGCCCCCTCAAGCATCTCCTGACGATGCCTGAGCTGTTCTTTTTCCCGGCGTGTCAGCGTTTTCTTTTCCATGCAGTGCTCTTTTTTACCTTTATTATGAATATGAAATACAAAATATATTGATTTATTCAAAATATGATGTCATATTCTAACTCTGACATTTAAAAGTCAAGCACGAATTCAAGGCATGGAGCATTTGCTGTTAAAAATAAAGCAGCGGGGAATGAAATGAAAAAAATGAAGAGACTGGCAATTATCCTGACCTCAGCGCTTATTCCGGTTGTAGCTGGATGCGGTTCTTCGGAAAATGAAATAGAAAGGCAGGAAAACAGGAGGGCTGCATCGGTAAAGGTTGTCAAGGTGAAAAAAAGTGATATAGCCTCCTATATCTTTGCAACCGGGACCATATCCCCTGTCCGGGAGGCAAGGATCGGCCCCAAGGTAGAGGGAAGGATAGAAAAAATATTTGTTAATGAAGGGGACAGTGTGAAAAAGGGCCAACCCCTGATACGGCTGGAACAGAGCACCTATTTGTCTGCCAAAAATGAAGCAAGCGCTTCCCTCGGGATAGCTCGATCCCGTTTAAAAAAGACAAGGCTGGACTTGAAAAATGTGGCAAGGGACTACAAAAGGCTGTCCAATCTCTGGGCTGAGAAGGGTATTTCCGAACAGAAGTATGATAAAATCTTGACCGACTACAGCATTGCGCAGGCCGAGCTGAACCTGGCCGAGGCGCAGTTGAAAGAGGCTGCGGCCAGAGTGGCCATTGCGGAAGAGAATTTGAAGGATACCGTCACCTATGCACCTTTTTCAGGGTTTGTTGTTGAAAAGCTCATGCAGGAAGGCGAGGTGTCCAATTGGGTGACCTATCTCTGGAATGTGCTTCATCTTGTAGATATCAGCAAAGTAAAGATCGAGTGCCATATTTCCGAGAATAAACTGGTATTTCTTCAGGTGGGTAAAGAGGTGGAACTTGAGGTCGATTCTTATCTTGGGAAGATTTTTTCAGAAAAAATTACTGTGATAAATCCAAAGATAGATCCGATTAACAGGACCTTCCTCATAAAGATAAAAATTTCCAATCCCGATTTCAAACTCAGGGGAGGGATGTTTTGCCGGGTAAAGATAGCTAAGCAAGAGAAAAAAGGGGTATTGCAGGTGCCTAAAGAGTCCCTTTTAGTAAAAAATGAAAGGCATACTGTCTTTAAAATAGAAGCAGGCAAGGCCAGGGCTCAAATAGTTCAACTGGGCATCAGCGACGGCGATTGG
>JAFDJF010000053.1 GCA_019307645.1 Deltaproteobacteria bacterium | reverse complement strand
TGGCAGTTTAAACAGGCAGCAATGGTGCTCTTTTGGAAGATACCTGAGACAACCTTGAGACATAGTATTCAACATATTGATAATTAATGACAATCCCGGCGATTAAAAAAATCAAAGAAAAAATTGGTATCAGCAGAATTCCAGGTGAGGTGGACTTCTAAGATATAAGTATAGGCATACGTTTCATTGAAATGAACAAAAACTCTAACCTATCAAACCGTTATGGTGATAATCAGGGATATGTTCCCTGGGGTAATCGTGCAGCGGCAGGGCAAGCGCTGGTCTGAGTACCCATCAGGATGTCTCAAATTGTATCTTGAGACATAAGTGTCTTGTGAGACATATCACGCTCTGGGTATTGCAGGTTGCCCCTTGACGGACTCATACGCCTTTTTCGATCAAAATGGTGCCGACAATTTACATCCATAATCAGCACATGATTGTCATATCGAAAAATAAACTTGACATTTTAAGATTATTTCGTAAACTATAATTTACTAAATAATAGAATAACGCTAATTTCTTTTCAGGATCTTTTCATATGATCGATTTAGGTGTATTTTTCGGCATTCAAAACAATCTTCTCAAACAGGTTCCACGGGAATATAAACGGTCCCTTTGCGAGAAGATTAATTGGGATAATCGATTAATAGGACTTATTGGTGGCCGTGGAACCGGGAAGACAACGCTTTTACTCCAGCATTTAATAGAAATAGGCTCACCCTCCCCAAAACATCTCTATATTTCTGCCGATCATATTCGGGTAGAAGCCTTTGGTATTTATGAAATCGCCTCTCAGTTTTTTCAAATGGGAGGTGAAATCATTATAATCGATGAAATTCACAAATATGCAAAATGGCAACAAGAAATAAAGAATCTTTATGATTCTTTTCCAACATCCAAGATTCTCTTTTCGGGAAGCTCTGCTTTAGGCCTGCAACTGGCGAAGGCCGATTTGTCTCGACGTTCCATGTTTTACTATTTGCCGGGACTTTCTTTTCGAGAATATCTTCATTTGGCCGAAAAAATTGAGTTTCCTCCCATATCATTCTTAAACCTTCTAAAAGATCATTTGCGTTTTGCATCAGAGGTTCTATCGAAAGGCCCCATACTGGGTCATTTTCAGGATTATATGGATCATGGAATCTATCCGTTTTTTCTCGAAGGAACTGAAGAATATTTGACAAGGCTTGGAAACATAATTGAAAAGGTCCTTTATGAAGATATCCTTGTGACATCCGGCATGAAATCCGCAAATATTCCTATCTTGAAACGAATATTATGGCTTGTTGCCACTTCACAGCCGTTTAAACCCAATTTTGGTAAAATTTCCAAGGACCTTGGCATTTCAAAGCCGGCATTGTACGGGTACTTCGACTACCTGGAGAAAGCAGGGCTTCTGTCTGCAGTCATGCCCGAAGGAGCCGGTTTTAAGCTCGCCAGAAAACCGGCAAAAATTTATCTTGGAAACACGAATCTACTCAGAGCTACAGCAGGTGAATTAAGTAGAGAAGATCCCATCGGGACGGTAAGAGAAACATTTATTCAGCACCAATTGATCAATGCAGGACTTCAGATCCGGAGCCCTGAAAAAGGCGACTTTCTTGTTGAAAATAGATACATGTTCGAAGTAGGTGGCCGCAGCAAAGGAAAACGCCAGATAGCTGGAAAAAAAGATGGGTATATCATAAAAGACAACATTGACACAGGTTTTGGCAACGTTATCCCAATGTGGTTATTCGGCTTTTTGTACTAAGGGCTCGCGCTAAGGGTTCGCGCTAAATCAGTTTCAAAATGCCCTGAATTAGAATATTAAGTGAAGCAGGTGAAATAATGACTGGCAAATCTTTCTTATATCTCACCAATATCACATTGTTTCTGATCTACTGTTTTCAGGTTTCAGCCTTCGGCTCTGATGCAAAATACTCCTATCCAAGCATCCGGGAGGAGTATGCAGATACGGTCTGCCGTCTGGACGGGGTCGATTCTGCAGTCTCAGGAACCGGAGGCACCATCTGCGTTTTGGACAAACCGATCTCCCTTGCCGATGCCATCAGGATCGCCCTTAAAGATAACCCCGACAACCAGATGGCTGTTGCCAGAATTGCCCAGGCAAAAGCCTTGATCGAGAAGTCCCACGCCGCCTTTTATCCGACCCTGGGCTTTTACACGGAATATATGCAGGGGGACGCGCCTTCGGCCAATTTTTTTAAAACCCTTGACCAGCGCAAATTTTCTCCAGGTACGGATTTCAACGATCCCGGCTGGTTTGAGAATTTTGAAACCGGACTGCATGGGCAAATCAACCTGTATAACGGCGGCAGGGACCTGTTGACTAAAAAAATGGCCGAAACCGGTCTTAATATTAATCAACTGGACCGCCGTGCGATCGAGAATTCTCTTGTCGCTTCAGTGGTAAATGCCTACTACGATTATCTGGCAGCAAAAGACTTTATTGAAATTGCCAGGGAATCCGTGTCCACTGTGCGAACCGAACTCGAAATTATGCAGGTTCGGTTGAGGGCAGGCGGTGCACTGAAATCAGATGTCCTCTCTCTGGAAGTCCGCCTGGCCCAGGCCAGGGAAGATGTGGTTCGAAGTCAAAACCAGTTGAAAATGACAATGGCTGCCCTTGCCAATCTTCTTGGCGTAAACCCGGATAAGGAAATCCTTATCAAGTCGACCAGTCCTCAGCCGATCGAGGTGCCGGATGATTATGCGGCCGGGGTTGCCCATGCACTTAAAAAACGGCCGGAACTTACGAAGGTGAGGGAGCAGTTAAAGCAGTCGAGAATGGCCCTTGACAAATCCGGGGCTGAATATTTCCCAAGCATTGATCTTCAGGGAAGATACTACCATGATGATCCGGATATGAGCTACGACCGTGACAGGGAAAACTGGACGGTTGCCATGATGCTCAACTGGTATTTTTTTACCGGTTTTTCAACCCGGGCCGACATAAAAAATGCATCCGCAAAGATTGAAGAAATCCTGGCGGCTGATCGCAAGACCATATTGGCTGTCCAGCTGGATGTGAAACATGCTTACTTGAGACTTTCTGAAGCCAAAGCCAGGCTTGAGGTTGCGGAAAAAAGCGTTGCAAGCGCTGAAGAGTCACTGGAGCTTGTTAAAATACAGTTTGAAGGCGGCTCTGCCACCATTACACGATATCTTGAAGCCGAACTGGCGAGAAATATGGCCAGGATAAGAGTAACCCGGGCGTTTTACGATCGGGAACAGGCACTGGCTGATATCGGAAGGGCCATCGGCGCTTTGGGGATAATGTTCACGCAGGATCAGGATGGGTAATTGTTATGAAAAACAAAAAAAACTTGTCAGTCTGGCTCATTGTTGGCGCAGGAATTTTGTTAAGCATTGTCGTGATCCGGCTCATTTCCGGTGAAAAGATAGGGCCCGGTCTTCTAAATGACGTAGCCGATAACACGTCTGCTCCGGAATCAACTGTTCAGGCATCGATTGAAACCATTACCGAATGGTATGAGGCCGTGGGCACGGTTCGGCCCCGAACCGAAACGCGGATTGAAGCACAGGTGACAGCCCAGGTCACGGACGTCAAGTTCAGTCCGGGAGCTAAAGTCAAAAAGGGCGAGATCCTCCTGACCCTGGACAACCGCCAACTCCTGTCACGACTGGATCAGGCCAGGCAGGCCTTGAAAAGCGCCGTTGCGAGAAAGGAACAGGCCAGACAGGCCGTGATCGCAGCAAAAGCGGCGCATACCCAGGCGGAATCCGCCTTCAAGCGCACCCAAACCTATTTTGCATCCCAGGCCGCCACGTCACATGATCTGGAAAATGCCGAATCGGTTTACCTCCAGGCCAGGGCCGGTTTAACCAAAGCCAAAGAAGGCCTTTCCGGAGCCGACGCCCAGATTCATCAGGCCGAAGAAGTGGTTAAAGAGGCTGAAATCGCCCTTGGCTACACAATCATCAGAGCACCGGAGTCCGGTGAAGTCCTGAAACGACTGGTGGAACCCGGTGACCTTGCGCTTCCGGGAAAACCCCTGATCTTTCTTCAAACCAGCGGATTTTTAAGACTGGAGGCATATGTTCGTGAAGGATTGATTAAACTGGTCACACCCGGCCGTCAATTATCGATACACATCGATACTCTTGGAAAAACAACCGATGCGATCGTTGAAGAAATCGTGCCCTATGCAGACCCGCGAACCCGTACGTTTCTGGTCAAGGCAGCCATGCCGCATATGCCGGGCGTCTACCCCGGCATGTATGGCAAACTGCTGATCCCGATAAAGGAACAAAAGGTGGTCCTGGTCCCGCGAAGTGCTGTTCGTCAAGTGGGTCAGCTTGAATTGGTGAAAGTAAGAGAAGGGGATCAATGGAAAACCCGCTTTATCAAAACCGGGAAGGTGATTGGCGACAAAGTCGAGATCCTGTCAGGCCTTTCCGGTGATGAGACCATTGGATTGTAGGACCGATCATGCCTGAAAACACATCCTCCCCCACAGGTGTTATAGTCAACATCGTCCGTCAGTTCCAGAACTCACAGCTTTCGATTATTCTGATACTGGGTGCGCTGTGTCTGGGAGCTGCCGCCATATTGGGGACACCCAGAGAAGAAGAACCTCAGATTGTGGTTCCACTGGCAGACGTTTACGTACATGCACCGGGCGCCGGCCCCCGGGAAATTGAAAACCTGGTGGCAACGCCTTTGGAACGTCTGTTATGGCAGATTGACGGCGTGGAATATGTCTATTCCATGTCCCGATCGGACATGGCCATTGTCACGGTTCGGTTTTTTGTCGGCGAAGACCGGGAAGAATCCCTTATCAAACTTCACAATAAAATCACCATGAACATCGATCAGGTTCCGCCAGTCATAAAGGGATGGGTGATCAAGCCGGTTGAGATCGATGATGTGCCCATAGTAAACTTGACCCTTTTCTCTGATCAATATGATGATTCTGAGCTGCGCCGGATCGGTGAAGAAGTCCTCTCGCGGCTCTCCGCCGTCAAAGACATATCCCGTACGGAAGTTGTCGGGGGCCGCAGACGTGAAATAAGGGTAGAACTGCTACCGGAACGGATGTCGGGTCTGAGTGTTTCGTTACTTGAGGTTCAGCAGGCCCTGCAGGGTGCGGATGCATCAATAACTGCCGGGGCTTTTTCCCGTTTTAATCGTGAGTTTACGGTTATCAGCAGTTCGTTTCTTTCATCAGCCGAAGAGGTAGCCTCCCTGATTGTGGGTGTAAATAAAGACCGACCGGTCTATCTGCGGGACATCGCCACGATCATTGACGGGCCGGAAGAACCCACAACCTATTCAAGAATCGGCTTTTCTCATTTCATGAGGAAAGAACGGGGAGAAGATCACACCCCGTTGTCTTATCCGGCAGTCACCCTGGCCCTGGCAAAGAAAAAAGGAACCAATGCCGTAAATGTGTCCAAAAGTATCCTGGAAAAACTGGACGAACTGAAGCATACCATCATTCCTTCAGGTGTCCGGCTTGAGGTAACGAGAAATTACGGTCAGACTGCGCAGGAAAAGGTCAATGAATTGTTAGGCGCACTGGTTTTTGCCATTATCAGCGTCGTCATACTTCTTGCGATCACACTGGGTTGGCGGGAGGCCCTGGTTGTGGCAATTGCCGTACCCATCAGTTTTTCTCTGGCATTGTTTGTCAATTACATGTTCGGTTACACCATCAACCGCGTAACACTTTTTGCACTCATTCTGTCCCTCGGTCTGGTTGTGGATGATCCGATCACCAATGTAGACAATATCCAGCGGCATATTCTCATGGGCAAACATCGGCCGCGACTCGCCACACTCTTTGCCGTAAAAGAAGTCCTGCCGCCGGTGATCATGTCTACCATAGCCATTATCATCTGTTTTACGCCGCTCTTCTTTATCACCGGTATGATGGGGCCCTATATGGCGCCCATGGCTACCAACGTGCCGCTGACCGTTATTTTTTCAACCTTGTGTGCCCTGACCATCGTTCCGTGGATGACTCATTTTCTGCTGAAAAATTCAGCTGCACAAGATCTAAACGAACAAAGGGAGGAGAAACAGGGTCTGCTCACACGAATCTATAATAAGGTTCTTCCGCCTTTCTTAGAATCAAAAAATAAGCGGTACATGCTGCTTGCAGTGATTGTATTGCTTCTTCTGGCCTCCGCCGGTCTGGGCCTTTTCCGGATGGTACCTTTAAAACTCCTTCCTTTTGACAATAAAAATGAATTCCAGATCGTCGTAGACATGCCCGAAGGGACCACACTTGAGAGCACGGACTCCGTCGTGCGCTCCTTTGAAGACTATTTACGAAAAGTTCCGGAAGTGACCAGTATCGTCTCTTATGTGGGGACCGCTTCGCCCATGGACTTTAATGGTCTTGTTCGGCACTACTACCTGCGACAGGGACCACATTTTGCCGATATCCAGGTCAATCTCGTTGAAAAGGACCGCCGCGTGCAGCAGAGCCATGCCATTGCGCTCCGGTTGAGAAAAGATCTGGAGAAGATTGCCCTGGCGCACAACGCTGACATAAAAATCGTTGAAGTCCCTCCAGGGCCTCCGGTGCTTTCTACTCTGGTAGCAGAAGTGTACGGTCCTTCAGACTGGTCCTATGATAAACTGATCGAAAGCGCCCGCCATGTAAAAGATATCATGAGGACTGAACCGTTTGTTGTAGACATCGACGACACGGTGGAGGCTTCACACGACAAGATCGATTTTATCCTGGACAAGGAAAAGGCTGCCCTACACGGTGTGACCGCCCACGCTGTCATACAGACTCTGAAATCAGCAATCAGCGGGGAGGAGACTGCATCCGTGCACACCTCGAGCGAGCGCCAGGCCCTCATGATCCGAACGATTTTACCCAGAGAAAAAAGATCCGGCGTTGTTCCCCTGTCCCAGATACCGCTAAAGACCGCTGACGGAAACATGATTCCATTGGCAGAAATTGTGGAGGTTGTACATATTCCGGTTGAACAGACGATCTACCACAAAAACCTGGAAAGGGTTGTCTATGTCCTCGGAGAAACAGCGGGTCGTGCGCCGGCAGAAGCGGTCCTTGATATGCAGAAAAAACTTAAAACAAATCCTCCCCCTGATGGGGCCCGCATCCAGTGGGCAGGAGAAGGGGAATGGAAAATCACCCTGCGTGTTTTTCGTGACATGGGGCTCGCATTTGCCGCAGCCTTACTCGGCATTTACATCCTGCTGATCGTCAATACCGGCTCGTTTTTCATGCCCGTATTGATCATGATGGCCATCCCGCTGACCCTTCTGGGGATTATGCCGGGTTTCTGGCTGCTGAATGTGATATCCGCAGAAACTGTGGGAGGTTTCTATGATCCGGTTTTTTTCACAGCCACCAGCATGATCGGCATGATCGCCCTCGGCGGTATTGTTATCCGAAATTCCCTTGTTCTGATCGAATTCATCCAGGATGCGCTGAAACAGGGGGTGGCGTTCAAGGAAGCAATCCTTAAGAGCGGCGCCACCCGAATGCGGCCGATTCTCCTGACCGCCGCCACCACGGCCCTGGGTGCCTCGCCGATTACGCTTGATCCGGTTTTCTCAGGTCTTGCCTGGGCCCTGATTTTCGGTCTCCTTGCATCCACTGCCTTTACGCTGCTGGTTGTTCCGGTCACCTATTACGCCCTTTACCGGAAAAAGCATGAGTGATCGGTTATCAGTGGTCAGTGGTTGGGAATTTGTGATTTTTGACTGGTGATTGAAAAGTCGAAAGATTGAAAAGTCCAATCTCCATTGCTCTCCACCCGTTCCAGGATCACGGTTGGTCCACAAACCCCTGAACCGTGCCTCCTTATAACCTGAGTAGAATAGAGGCCCTCCTTCATCGCTTTAACCGTGAACTGTGAACCGTGAACCTTATAACCAGTTATCTAAACCTTATACCCTCGGTAAGTTGAAAAGTTATCTCTCAGAAACAGGAGGAAATTCCTTGAGAAGTTTATCCGTGGCTTCATCTATTATTTTTTCCTGCTTTCCCTGAGGCCAGGCAGGACTAAATTCGCCTCTTGCCTCACCTCTCCAAATCCTCTGTTTCGACTTTGAATCCGCAATAACCAAAATAAGCAATCCTTCTTCGTATTGACGTATTTGCTCTTCTTCATCCTCCATATACCCTGCCCAGAATGTGGTGACATCGATCTTATGCTCGCTGCCGCCGTACAAGGCAATATAAAAATCAGGGTTGACTGTATCCAGTCGATAGCCTTTGGCCTGCAGTTTCGTATTTACCGCATCCCTCATTCTTTTTACACTGACCTGGGTTAAATTCGCTTCAGCATGCGCGGGTAACCAGTTAAACGTTTTAAATGTCGTGAAATCTACTTCACTGTTATATTCATGAGTTACTTCAACAGAAGCACAACTGCTTATCATCAACAGAAACAGCAGGCCCAAAAGCATCTTCAAGTTCTTCATTAAAATACCTCCGTTGCGTAAATGATCCGAGCTAGTGCTCAGCCGTCTTTCTTATGCCCGTTGGCTTTGTCTTTTTCCTCGGCCTTTTGGGCCG
>JAFDJF010000519.1 GCA_019307645.1 Deltaproteobacteria bacterium | reverse complement strand
AGGCTTCTGCCAGGGCACGGAGCTCCTCCTTTGGAACCTTCAAATCCTCGAAACAAAAACTCATGCCGATTTCTTTAAGGAAATCCTCCATTATGCTACAGAACCTGGCAGCGGCCTCTTCATCAGGGAGATTCTTCATTGAAGGATTAAATAAATTTGTCACTCGTGCAAATTTTCCAGGTGCTGCCCGGTAGGTATACCTTAGAATAGCCGGGTAGACAACGGCCAGGGCTTCTCCGTGTTTTACATGAGGATAATTTCCTCCGATCGCCATCCCTATGCCATGAGGAAGGGTGACTCCGGCGTTGGCAATGCTGAGACCGGCCAGGGTATCTGCCCAGGCCATTAAGGTCCGGGCTTCTTTATCTTCACCGTTTTTTACGGCTTGAGGCAAATGAGCCGCCACCAACCTTATGGCTTCCACTGACATAAGGTCTGTATAGGGTGATCCGTTAAGATTGAGATAACTTTCGAATGCGTGAGCAAAAACATCAAAACCGGTAGAGGCAGTGATATGCTTAGGTACCGTAACCATGAGCTCGGGATCGACTATACTCACCTTAGGAAAAATAAGCGGGTGGTAAAGTGCGGACTTGTTTTTTTCTGCAGGATTAGTAACGACCGCCACCTGAGTGACCTGAGATCCTGTCCCGGAAGTCGTGGTGATAGTGATCACCGGAAGGGTTTTTTCTGTCGGCTGTGTATCCCGGAAGAAAAGATAATCCCAGCATGTCCCCTCATGCGTTGCTTCCACTGCGATAGCCTTAGCTGTATCCATGCTCGATCCTCCGCCAAGGCCAATTACAACATCAGCATTATGGGAACGGGCCATCCGGGTTCCATCTGAAACCACCTCCGTGGTCGGATTGGGAATCACTTCATCAAAGTGCGCAACAGCTATGCCGCTTTCTTCAAGCGATTGCTTAACCTTGCGAATCAGCCCTTCGAAATCCGGAAAAATCGGAACGGTCACCAAAAGACACCGCTTTCCCCATTCAGATACAATCTGACCGATCTCCCCCACCCGGCCCTGTCCGAACTTAATATCAGTCGGTTGATAATAGTTGAATTCTTTCATTTTTTTCCTTATTTAATCCCTTCATATTCATATGTCTAAACTGATAATCCCCCTGTCGAGTATTTTATCCCAAAAGACAATACAAAAATACCATTAGCAGGAGAAGTAATCCTGCAATCACACGGGGATCCAGAAATCCTTTAATTTTTCCCTGAGTAATAACCTGAAGAGGATTTTTCCAGGTCAATCCTTCAATCTGTTTGGGATCTGGAGCTGGCGTGAGCAGACTGACTATCACAAAAATAACAGAACAGATACAGAACATCCACCAGGCCTGCATCATAAAGGGAATTCCCCAACCATCCGTAATAATCCTCACGTCTCCGATCACGGGAAAATCGATCAAGAAAGAAACCACACCCAGTGAAAATCCGGCGATCAAAGTTGTCAAAGAAGCTTGTTTGGTGCCTCTTCTCCAGAACACCCCCCAGAGAAACACAGTGGTGATAGGAGGGGCCAGGTGCGCTGCGATAGTGTTAATGGCTTCAAAAATGCTGGAGTACCGTCCCCCCTGGGTTGACCAGACAATAGCAAGCAACATGACCACAACCGCACTGATCCTTCCAATCTTTACCTGTTTTTCATCAGACAGATTCGTCTTGAATCGTTTTACAATATCAACCGCCACCAAAGTCGCGGAACTGTTAAGGGCGGCAGCAATGGTGCTCATCAACGCGGCCAGCAAGCCTGCTGCAATCAGGCCTTTCAGCCCGGTCGGTATCAGTTGATTTATCAAAACCGGCAGGGTTTGGTTGCTGTCTGCCCCGATAATATCCTTGAATAAAACATATCCCAGTACACCAGGAAGAACCATGATAAAAACCGGAATAATTTTTAACAATCCGGCAAAAAGAGGTCCGAGCTGAGCATCTCGTTGAGTTTTTGCACCCAGAACTCGCTGAACAATAGTCTGGTCAGAACACCAATACCATATTCCAAGAATGGGGTATCCTAAAAAGATGGCATACCACGACAGACCCGCAGAACTCTTCGATTGCAGCATGCTGAGCTGATCAGGCCTGACCGCCTCCTTAAATTGAGAAAGATTATGGATTCCATGATCAGGAAGTGCAAAGATGGCAAATAGAGTCACGGTAGCTGCACCAAAAACCAGAATAACCGTCTGAATCGTCTCCGTGACGACCACTGCCTTGAGACCACCGAGAACAGTATAAATGGTCGTTATCACTGAGATGACAATAATGGAGGTAACGACATCGATACCAAAAAACTGTTTAAAAACTGCTGCCCCTGCATAAAGACTCATTCCGATATGGATGAAAAGTGCCCCCAGAATCGCCATAAAGGCTAAAAACATGCGGGACCCCGGGCCGTAACGGCGCTCCAGAAACTCGGGCAGTGTGGATATCCGGCTCTTAAAATAAAATGGAGCAAAAACCAGACCCAGCAGGATAAGAGTGAAAGTGGCCATCCATTCAAAATTGCCCCAGACCAAACCTTCGTTATAACCTGACGCTGCCAGGCCTACGAGATGGATTGTGGAAATGTTAGATGCAAAAAGCGCCGCCCCCACCATTCCCCATTTTAGAGATCGTCCTGCCAGAAAATACCCCTGGCTTGTGAGTTTCATACGCCGGACGGAATAAATCCCGACAAACAGAATCCCCACAAGATAAACAATAATGATAACAAGATCCAGAACAGGAATTGCCAATTCAGATCCAGACAATTAAGCCTCCTTCAAATCACACCATATATATTTCATAACAATTTACTATAATTTAACCTGACCTATTCATAAGCCTCCTTCAAATCACATCATATATATTTAATAACAATTTACTATAATTTAACCTGACCTATGCATAAATTTAGCCGATACTGATACTATGTTCAATAAAATCTACCTCTTACAAGCATAATAGGCTGGCATTGTGTTCAACACGTTTTTCAGTGGAAACCCCGAGTCTTAAGAAAATGGGCATACACTCTTCCCTGTAAATTTTTTCCCGATTAATTTTCGTGCTTCGGAGAGGTCTTTACAGGTTCCGTCTGCGACTATCTGTAGGGCAATATTACCAAGCGCTGTCGCCTCAACAGGACCCGGTATCACAGGGAGGGCTGTCTTTTCGGCCGTGACTCTGTTCAAGTAGCTGTTCTGACATCCACCGCCCACAATATGAATACCCTTCGGGCGATTTCCCGTAATCTTTTCAATTTCATCTATAGCCTTGCTGTACTTTTTTGCCATGGAATCCAGAATCAGGCGCGAGAGTCCGGCCTGGCTGTCAGGCGCATTCTGGCCCGTATCGGCCAGATAGTCATGAATCTCATCCAGCATGGAGGAAGGATTTAGAAATCGGGGATTATCCGGATCGATGAGTGAGGGGAATGGGGGCATGTCCTCCATGTCCGGTATCAACTTATCGTAGGGAATGGCACCCTCTTTTTTTTCCCATTCTTTTCTGCAGTTTTCAAAAATCCAAAGACCGGTCACGTTTTTAAGAAGACGGATGGAATTATCCACGCCGCCTTCATTGGTAAAGTTAGCCTTAAGGGCCGCTTCCGAAATCACGGGTTTGTCAGACTCGATACCGACCAGTGACCAGGTGCCTGAAGAGATA
>JAFDJF010000052.1 GCA_019307645.1 Deltaproteobacteria bacterium | reverse complement strand
CCCCTCACTCAGTGATCGCCGGCAAAAGGATTCTGAATGTGGTCCCTTTATCCACGACACTTTTCACCTCAATGTCGCCGTGATGGGCCTCAATAATACCTTTGACAATAGCGAGACCCAATCCTGTACCCATCACTTCACGGGTTTTGGGGTGTTTTACCCTGTAAAACTTGTCAAAGATTTTTGGCAG
The DNA here is from genome assembly GCA_019307645.1 of Deltaproteobacteria bacterium. The sequence continues at coordinate 12,545 of JAFDJF010000052.1, read as the reverse complement.
TTCTTCAGGGGGGATACCCACGCCCGTGTCTTCCACTTTGATCTCCAAATATTCGCCAAAGCCGCTTGCAGTGACCGTCATCCGGCCTCCTTCGGGTGAATAGTTAATGGCATTGCTGATCAAGTTATTGAAGACCTCTTCTATATTTTTGGGATCCGCCAGAACAGGCTTGAGATCGTTGAATGAATAAGTGAGGGTGATGCCCTTTTCTTTGGCCCTTTCCTCTATCAGGGCCACGGTCTCTTCAATTATCTTCCCAATATCGGTAGGCACCTGGCGCCGGATATACTTGCCCGCCTCAATCTTGGCCACATCCAAAAGGTCATTAATAAGCTCCAAGAGGGCATCTATTTTTTTCATCCCTCTATTTACAAAGTCCTGCTGTTTTCCCTCAAGTGGTCCTGCAAGTCCTTCCAAGAGAACGCTGTTCAACTGCCTGATAGATACGAGGGGACTCCTGAGCTCGTGGGCGACCATATTAACAAAGTCTGACTTCATCTGGTCAAGCTGCTTGAATGCGGTAATGTCTTCGAGAACGGTCACAGTCCCGGCAATATCTTTATCCGGCCCAAGGGCAGGGGCCGAAATGGCCCGCAGCACATTTTTGCCTACCTGGATTTCCTGTGATATGGATTCATCGTCCGGGGTTTCCCCGCTCTGGATCTGTTTGAGAGTATTGATTAAAGATTCATCATTGATAATTTCTGTAACCGGGGATGGGTTTGCCACTTCCTTAGATATCTCGGCCAGGCGCATGAGCGCCGGGTTATGAAGGACCACCTCGAGGTTGCGGTTGGTCACCATGACCCCATTTGCCATACGGTTGATAATGGTCTTAATCCGGCTCTTTTCGAGATTGAGATCGTAAAGATTTCGGATGTTTTCTTCTTCAAGCTGCCTGGCTTTTTGCTCTAATGTCCTCTTTTCAGCAGCACGGGTAATGGTCAGGAGGAATTGATCTATTTGAAATGGTTTGGTTATGAAGTCATAGGCTCCATTTTTCATACATTCCACTGCCGTATCAACGGTCCCGTGGCCGGTGATAATGATAACCGGTATGTCAGGGTACTTTTCAGTGGTTATTCCGAGCATCTCTTCCCCGCTCATAACAGGCATTTTTAGGTCGAGAAGGATAATATCTATGGCTTCCCCGGCCAAGAGATCCAGGGCCTGCCTGCCGTTCTCAGCGGTCAATACCTCGTATCCCCTGCCGGTTACCACACGGTGACACCCATCCCTGACGACTTTTTCGTCATCCACAACTAAAATCTTTATCTTTTCATGCATCATTCATCCAGTCCGATAAAAAGGGATTCTTCTTCCGGTTTCTCCACAAACCCTAAAGGAAGCTCTACAATAAACGTGGTCCCTCCATCCGGAGGGCATTCCACAATGAGATTGCCGCCGTGAAGCTCCACAATTCTTTTGCAAATGCTTAAACCAAGACCCGTACCCTTGCCGACCGGTTTGGTGGTGAAAAACATGTCGAAAATTTTACCCCGGAGTTCTTCCAGGATGCCGGGTCCCGTATCATGAACCAGGATATCAAATTGATTTGTATCGGTGTTATATCGTGCACTAATACTTAGCTTTCCCTTTCCTCCCATTGCGTCGGCCGCATTTATGAATAGGTTGCTGAAGACCTGCTGGAGTTGGCCCATATCACCGACCATTTCCGGGATGTCAGTCCCCATATCCTTAATGACCTCTATATTCTGAAAGATGGCCTGATTTATCAGGATATTCAGTGTCTTGTTGATCATATCTACGAGGTTGAAAGAAGATACCTTGCCCACGGATTGCCTGCTGAATTCAAGCAATTCCGAGACAATTTTTTTGCATCGCAGGGTCTGGTCAATAATCTCCTGGATATCATCCAGATGCTGTTTATTATCTCCCTGGCCCTCTTTGAGCAGTTCAGCATATATCATAATGCCTGTCAGAGGATTATTTATTTCATGGGCCACACCAGCGGCCATTCTGCCTACGGAGGCTATTTTTTCCGATTGGACTAATTGAAGATGCACGTCTTCCAGTTCTTTCCGCATCCGCAGAATTTCCCTCATATCCGTAAACACCCCCACGCTGCCTATCTCCTTTCCGGCAATGGTGATGATGGAAGCGGTCAGAGTAACCGGTATCTCTTCACCCTCTTTCGTTGTAATGGTCATACTTGTGGGATTCAGTTTTCCGAGAGGCCCATACTGGTCACTTCGCATCTTTATCATATTTTCTTTGGCCACTCCTATATCATAAAAGCTGCTCAGGTGTCCTTGATTGATGATTTCATCAGAGGAATATCCTGTTAAACGTTCCATTCCCTCGTTAAATATGAGTACACTTCCTTTGGTATCCACAACGACAATCCCGTCCACTGTACTTTTGATCACGTTCTCAAAAAAGATGCTGGATTTTTGGACCTCGCGCTCCAGTCTGATCCTTTCCGTTACGTCTCTTGATGCCTCCAAAATTTGAACAATCTCACCCTGTTCATTGTAAATAGGTGCGACCGTAATCACATCAAAGCGATTTTCACCGTTCTCATCCCGATGTTCTTTAATCGTGCTGAAAGACTTTCTCTCTTCAATCTTGTTCAGGTAATTTTTTAGGTAACAGGTATTGCCTAATTTATCACATGGTTCATCTATACCATACCTCGCTTCATAGCAAAGCTTACCTAAGACGGCATTTTGGGGCAGGGCGAATTCCTTGAGAAAAGTCTGGTTTACCGTAGCAATGGTCATATCCGTATTAACCACCATAATTCTGTAAGGCAGTGAATCCAGTATGACCTGGGTATGTTTTTTTTCTTTTCCCTGGTATTCCTGGCGCTCCCTTTCCAGTTTGGTCTTTTCAGTTTCCATCTGGATAAGATCCCAGAGCAGCCTCGCGGCCCTGAAGTCTATAACAGAGACTTCTGATGGCTTTGTCCTGAATATCTCTTCTTTTACCTTGGCTGATCCGGTAAGTTCGATGATCATGCTCAGGCCTTCAAGGGTGAAAAGTTCATGGAAATTGGTGGATGTAAACAGTTTCAACTCATTTGCATAGCAAAAACCCGGAGCGTCGGGGTCCAAATCAGATACACCCAGTATCTTCATCCTCAGCCTTGACAGCCGGTCATCATCCAGGATTTTAAGCAGGTTATAACATGCCTTTCCACCACCCACGATAGCCACATTAAGTGGGGTCAGGGCCTGTTCTCCGCGGAGAATCTGAATGGATTCAACCATTCTTTCAGTTTCTGATTTGAGAGGGGCGCTTTTCAATTTTGAGACCTTAAAGATACCTATGAATCTGGAGTGATTTTTGTGTCCTTTGTCTTGCTCTTTTTTTAAACGAATGGATACCTTTTGTTCTAAATCTCTTATAAGACTTTTCAATGCCCGGCTTTCCTGAGTAGGCCCCGAATTGTTCCATCCCTTGAGTAGGGCCGCCTCTTTTTTTTCCCTGAATTCTTGAAGGCTGGAAGCCATGGATTTCCAAAGGAATAACTTTTGGAGGATGTGGCGTTCCGTGGCCGTCAGGTCTTTTTCCGTATCAAATGATTGCCCGTTTTTTATCGTGATAATCATGTGGGATTTTGGATTTTAAAGCTATATGCTCCCTCTGGCTGCCCATAAGATGGGGTAATTTAATGGAATACCGTCTACGATTGTAGGGGCCGATGCCCTATCGGCCCGATATTCTGCCTGTTCGGAGAACAGGCCCTACATTCGATAGAAAATGCAAAAAATCAAGACCCCGATTTATTGAGAAGATATGCTTGAACTTTGTTAAACGCTTGGTCTTGGAAGAACGCCCGCCCTTTCAGCGATCTCCGGAACCTTGTGTTCCCATTCAATGGCCATGAGATGAACGCCTGCAATGCCCTCCATCTCCTTGAATTCCTCGATCTGCTCTATGGCGAACCTGATGCCCTCTTCGGCCACCTTGCCCTTTCCGGCTCCCTGTAAACGTTTAATTAAAGAATTCGGGACATCCATGCCCGGCACGGATTTGTCCATATACCGGGCCATACCGACGCTCTTCATAGGGGTAACGCCGGCAAGGATATAGCATTTTTCGTGAAGCCCCATGTCCACGGCTTTTTTCATAAATTCTCTGAATTTTTCCATGTTATAGATACACTGGGTCTGAATAAAGTCAGCCCCTGCCGCGATCTTTTTTGCCAGGCGGTGGACGCGGAATTCAAAGGGATCTGCAAAGGGGTTGGAAGCCGCCCCGATAAAGAGCTCGGGCCGTACATCCACATCCTGGCCATTCAAGAACTTGCCTTCGTCCCTCATGGTCTTGACCGTATGAATCAGTTGCATGGAGTCAATATCAAAGACATTCTTGGCCTCGGGATGGTTGCCGAATTTCTGGTGATCACCTGAAAGACAAAGCATATTACGTATGCCGTGGGAGTAAATGCCTATGATGTCGCTCTGTATGGCTAAGCGGTTTCTATCACGGCAGACCATCTGAAAATTGGGCTCAATCCCTTCCTGCAACAGTATCAGTGAGGCAGCCCAGCTTGACATGCGGACCACTGCGGTCTGGTTGTCGGTGATATTTACCGCATCCACATTGCCCTTTAAATAACTTGCCTTTTTCCTGAGGTGCTCCACATTCGCGCCCGCCGGAGGTCCGCATTCACCGGTAAAAGCGAAGTGCCCGGCCTTTAATACCTTTTCCAGATTGCTTCCTGATTTGAATTCGCTCATATGACCAGCTCCTCCCTGATTAGTTGTCTCGGTCCGCCGTCCCGGGCCGTGGTCCAGCTCTTGGGGGGTTTGAATTCAAGAAGTTCATCCAGGCGGCCCTGGTCCATCATCTTCCTTACGATGATGTCCCAGATACAGTCCACGTCCCTGGATATCTCACATTTGCCGTGATCTGAACCACCGCAGGGACCATTGAGAAGGCTCTTTGAACAGCGGGCAATAGGACAGAGACCACCAAAGTAATGTACCACACACTGTCCGCAACCAGCACATCTTTCCGACCAGATGCCATGCTCGATTGCGCCACCCATGAATTTTGTGTCAACACCGGGGAATACCCTTGTTGAGGGAAATCGCTCTGAGAGAAATTGTGGGCCTACACCACAGGCAATGGATATCACAGCCTCATAGTCGTCGATAATATCCTTCACCTCATCCAGATATTCCGGATCGCACTGGCGTTCTAATGTATATTCCCCTACCGCAATCTCTTTGCCGTTTTTCCTTGCGGCGATCTTCATGATGGAGGCCAAAACAGCAACTTCTTTTGAGCCACCCACGTTACACACTGTAACACACCCTTTACATCCAATGATAAGGATTTTCCCGGAATCCTTAACCATCTCTAACAGTTCCTTGATTGGTTTTTGTTCTGCAATAATCATTACATATACCTCGCAGCGTAAATTAACGTTTATTTCGACAGGACCGGGCCCAATGCCCTGATTTTATCGGCCATCTCATGGGCCACTGTCACGAATTCCTGGCCTTTTCCCGCATAGAGGTTGTACACGTTTACCCTTTCCGGTTCTATGTCTATTTCTTCTAGTATTTTTTTGACGTGTTCCACCCTCTTGGCCGCTTTGGTGATTCCGCTGACATACTGGCAGCTATCTTCCTGGCAACCTGCCACATAAACACCGTCCGCCCCTTCTTCAAAAGGTTTCAGAAGGTGTAAGACCTCAATGCGGCCGGTACATGGAACCTGGATTATTTTTATGTTTTCCGGCAGTGTTTTTTTCATCCCTTCCGCCACATTGGCCGCAGATGATGCACAATTGGTGCAGCAAAAGGCGATAATTTGGGGTTTGAAGTCATTCATGTCATCAACTCCTTTTGTGAATTGAGGATTTTCCTGGATTCCCGCCTTCGCGGGAATGACGAAAACAGGTGCTTTCTGACTTTTTACGAGTTTGTCAATCTTTAATATTCAATAATCAATAATCAATATTCAATAATAAAGAGGGCGCTTCCGTAAGCATCTGATCGCTGCACGTGGCCATAGCAATGGCCTTCCCGGGGCACTCGGCCACACACATACCGCACCCCTGGCAGAGCCCGGGATCTATAACGGCTGCACCCGTTTCATGATCAATATAGGGGACGTTAAAGGGGCATGTCCTGACGCAGGTGCAGCACACAGCACACTTTTCAGGCATGACCTCGGCCACCTGTCCTCCTACCTGGATAGTGTCCTGCGAGAGGATTTCAAGCGCCCTGGCCGAGGCGGCCCTGGCCTGTGTGATACTCTCTGCCGTATCTTTGGGATACACTGCCAGGCCGGCCATATAGATTCCTTTTACAGTCGTATCAACCGGTTTGAGTTTTTCAGGGGACTCGGAAAGAAATCCATTGTCGTCTAAGTTTACCCTGAAGATGTCTGCCAATTCCCGGTTATTTGTGCCGACGATTGCCGCTTGAAGTGAGACAAAATCGGCTTCAAGACTCAAGACCCTGTCTAAGATGGGATCGAAAACCGTCACCTTGAGCCTGTCTTTGCTACCTGAGGTTTCCACGACCGGTTTATTATCCACGTCATAACGTATAAAAATAACGCCCTTATTACGCGCTTCCCGGTAAATGCTCTCCCTTTCCCCGAATGTACGCATCTCTCGATAAAGTATATAGATATTCATGTCCGGGTTTTTGATTTTCAGATCAACCGCGGTCCGCACGGCAAAGGAACAGCAGAGATTACTGCAATGTGTGCAGTCAGGCTCTCTGGACCCCACACACTGGATGAAAACCGCGGCACCTGCCTTTTCAACAGAGGAGGGGTCGTCAATCATCTTAGCGCTTAGTTCGGTCCAGAGGTAAACGTTCTTGTTTTGCCCATAGAGGTATTCCACCGGCTTAATGGAATCTCCGCCCGGCGCCAAAATGGCCACGCCATGGGATATATTTTTGTTTTTCCCTTTCTTATTTAGAGTAGTCACAAACTTGCCGGCAAATCCTTTATTCTCCTTAACCGTGGTTTGGGTCATTATGGCAATACTTTCATGCTGCTCGACCGAAGATACAAGTCCTTTCAGGTGTTCCTGCACATCATATCCCTGCCATGTTACCCTGACATGACGGCCATGTCCCCCCAGTTTTTTGTCTTTTTCCACGAGGGTGACCTTATAGCCTTCCTCGGCAATAGCCAAGGCGCTCTCCAGACCGGAAACGCCGCCACCAACAACCAGGGCGCTCTTGACTACCGGAATGTGTTTTATCGGCGGCGGGGAAATGCGTGCCGTGCGGAAAACACCCATGCGGAGTCGGTCATGGAGATGTTTAGGGGCCGATTGCTGATCAAGGACCCTTAGGTCCACGATGTCATAGAGGTACGGGTTCAGCCCTGAAAGTTTAAGGGCTTCTTCAAGGAGTGCCTTGTGTATCACCGGCGTGCAACTGGCAAAGACCAGCCTGTTTGCTTTGCTTCCTTTTAATCCATCAATGAGAGCCATGAGGATATCGCCCTCCACTTTTGAAACCGAGACGACCCCCGGAAGTGTTTTTGCATAGTTATCGATTTCCGTTCCGAGATCAGGCGGCATGCCGGGACAAAGGTGATAGGCAAGGAAGGCCCTGGGCTTTTTGCCCGCGGTTTTTGAAGGTTTTGGATATGCTTTGGGTGGAAAAAAGGGCTCGGGTTCCAGGCAGGACACTACTTTCGAGGCAGCAGCGGCCGCCTGGGTAATGGATTGACCGATATCAAAAGGGCCGCTCAGGCCCCCACAAACGAAAATGCCCGGTTTGTTGGTCGAGACAGGCCTGAATGGTTTGGTGCCGATAAACTGATCTTCGCTCAAATCTATCCCTGTTGCCTTGGCCAATTCAATTGCCTCACCGGATGGCCTGAGACCTACGGATAACACGACCATATTAAACGTCTCGAGCCTTAGCCGGCCATTCTCATCAGCATACGAGATTGCGAGATCATCGCTTCCGGGAACAGGGGCAACCGTGTGTACCCGGCTGCGAATCAGGTTAACGTCCCTTTCAATGGCCGCGTTCAGGTAATCCTCAAAACCCTTTCCATGGGTTCTCATCTCTAGATAAAAGATGGTCGTCTCAATATCTTCATCAAATTCTTTAGTGGTTATGGCCTCCTTAAGGGCATGCATGCAGCAAACGGATGAACAATACGGCGTATCGCACAGGTTTATGTCTCTTGAGCCCACGCATTGAAGCCATGCGATTTTTTCGGGGGTCTTGCCGTCAGAGGGCCTTTTGATAATCCCCTGTTCAGGTCCTAAGGGCTTCTGGCATTGCTCGTACTCCACACTGCTTCACTGTTTCCTGTTTTGACAGAGACGATGAAAGTCCCCAGATCCCCGGAGATATTCTCAATAGTGGTGTCCAGCATTACGTTGATATTCTGATCCTGTTCGCAGGCCGCGATATTGGGGTCCAATTTACAACAGGCGCAGAGCGGGTAAATGCGGTGAAGGTCGGGTATCATACCGCCCAATGAAGCCGTGCGCTCGATTAAATAGACGCCATAGCCTGCACCGGAAAGGGAAAGGGCGGCATGAATTCCGGCAATCCCCCCGCCCATGACTATTACAAAGCCTTTAGGTTTGTCTTTACTCATAACGTCTGTCTCCTGGTTTCTAAACGGCTGATTTTTCAGAATTAATAAGCTCGGGATCAAACAGTGTGGATGGAAATGGGCACCTGAGGCCACAGAGAACAACACGGTTTTTTCGGTTTCGGGGCATTATTTCCCAACCCTGCTTGTGAAATCTGTTCCTTGCCACAGTGCTTAGTTTGGTGTCAAGAAAAATGTTGTTGTTTGCCGGTGAATGAGAGAGTTTAAGGTTTAAAAAACGTAACTACTCACGTAGTCAGGCTGAAGCTGTTTAGACTGAAGGCTGAAGGGGTCAGAAAAGCACGATTGCCGTACTTTGGCGGAAATACCTGATTCTTGCATCAAAAATGGCTTTAAAATGCGCTTTTTCCTAACAGTCTTCAGCCTTCAGCCTATCCACCTGAGTAGTTACTAAAAAACTTGATAATTGGTTTTGCGTTTGATAATTTGATTATAAAGGATTTATAACAGTTGGGGTCATAAGCTATGGCCAAAGATTGTTGCTGGAATTGTAAATATTATATTGTAAAAGGGGACAATGAACCGGCCATTTTGAGTAGCGCCTGTTCAAATGTATGTACTTTCAGCGATAGAGAGGATGATGACAGGGATTGGGTACAAAGGTCCTGCCCGACTCCCGCCAATTATATCTGCCGTCACTACAAGGAAAGATTTTATTAATATGCCCATTTATGAATATCACTGCAACTCCTGCAAGAACCATTTTCAGTGTCTGATTATGAAGAGGGAGGAGAAGGGAACGCTAATCTGCCCGGAATGCGGGGGCAGTGACCTGGAAAGACTGATTTCTCTCGTAACCTATCATGTTTCCGAACAAGACCGCCTCGGGGCATTTGATCCAATGGCCTCAAAGAGTGATTCCTTTTACAGGGACAGTCGCAATATAGGTCTTTCTGCCAAAAAGAGGGCCAAACAGATGGGTGTTGACCTGGGAAGCGGCTTTGAGGAAAAGCTGGAAAAGCTGAGGACAGATCCTGGAAGTGTTATTAAGGAGAGTAAATAACTAATAACCAATGACCAGTGACCAGCAGACGAATCGTGAAGGAGATGTGGTCCTGATCCATTATCAGGATCAGCCGGCTGTTTATGCGCGTATTGAGGCCATAGAACCTGATACAAAAAAGGACTGGTATCATATCACCCTTTTGTTCCTCACCATCCCTGCCAAAACAGTGACATGGATACTTAGGGAGGAGTATATCAATGGGGCCTCTTTTACCATGGGTGGTCAGTCTCTGAGATTGGAAAAGGTTGAGAGGGTTTTTCACAAGGGAAAACCGGAAGGTGCGAGCCATGTCTCCGGGCAAAAGGGCATTGGCAAGCCCGCAAGAGTCATTCCTTTTAAAAGAAAATGATCTTTTTTATACGTTTAATACTCTCAATCATGCTGGCATTTATTATATGCCGATTCTTTTTTCAGGGCACGCCAATAATATACATAATGGGGTTGGCAGTGGTTATGCTCGGATTGGCCTACCTGTTCGAGTATACTAAAAAACGCAATAAAGAATAAAGGAGGAGGAGATGGGAGATAAAAAATTTATCTTTTCTTTTGAAGAGGGTGATGGCAAGAACAAAAAACTCCTGGGCGGCAAGGGGGCCAATCTCTGCGAGATGACCCAGATGGGCCTGCCGGTTCCACCAGGTTTTGTCATCTCCACCGAGGCATGCCTTGAGCTCTTAGCCAGGGACCGGAAGGAGCTTGACCCTCAATTGATGGAAGAGATAAGGATGGCTATGGCTGAGCTGGAAAAAAAGACCGGAAAAGGTTTTGGATCTCAGGCTAATCCCCTGCTTGTCTCCGTCAGATCGGGATCTGCCATGTCAATGCCGGGTATGATGGATACCATTTTAAACCTTGGGCTCAATGAAGAGACGGTGAGGGGTCTCATAGCATCAACAAAAAATGAGCGATTTGTTTATGATGCCTACAGGCGAGTGATTCAGCTTTTTGGCGCAATCGGTCTTGGCATAAATGGCGATAATTTTGATAAAATTTTCAGTATCATAAAGGATAAATTTAAAGTAAAAAATGATACTGAGCTTGATGTCAATGCCCTGAAAGAGGCGTGTGAAAAATTTCTTGAACTGGTCGATAAAGAGACTGAAAGGCCGTTCCCCCACGATCCTTACGCGCAACTGGAGATCGCTGTAGCGGCGGTTTTTAGATCATGGATGGGAAAACGGGCAGTGGATTATCGCAGAGAGTTCAATATTACTAAGGATATGGCTAATGGAACGGCAGTTAATATTTGTACGATGGTATTCGGAAACATGGGTGACGACAGCGCCACAGGCGTGGCCTTCACCAGAAATCCCGGCACAGGAGAGAACCGGTTCTTTGGGGAATACCTGATCAATGCACAGGGTGAGGATGTGGTCGCCGGCATCAGGACACCAAAACAGGTAAGCGAGCTCAGAAAAGATATGCCCGGTATGTATCAGGAACTGGAAGAACTGAGACACACCCTTGAGAGTCATTACCAGGAGGTGCAGGACTTTGAGTTTACCATCGAGAAGGGGAAGCTTTACTGCCTTCAGACAAGAAACGGCAAGATGAACGCTCTGGCCTTTATCAAGACTTCCATTGATATGGTAAACGAGGGCCTCATAACAGAGGAAAAGGCCATACTCAGGGTACAGCCGGGTATGCTGGCCCAACTCCTGCATCCGACGCTTGACCCCAAAGCAGGGGGCAAGGTCCTGGCGCAAGGGCTCCCAGCTTCCCCCGGTGCTGCATCGGGCAAAATCGTATTCGATGCAGACAGGGCCGAGAGCAAGGCACAATTGGGGGAAAAGGTTATACTTGTCAGGGAAGAGACCAAGCCGGAGGATATTCATGGGTTTTTTGCTTCCCAGGGGATTCTGACCAGCCGGGGAGGGAAGACATCCCATGCCGCTGTTGTTGCAAGAGGTATGGGAAAACCCTGTGTTTCCGGATGTGATGCCATTGTTATCAATCATCTGGCAAAGGAGGCGGTCATTTCCGGTGTGAGCCTGAGAGAAGGGGATATGATCACCATTGATGGGAGCACGGGAAATGTCTACCAGGGGATCGTACCCACCATTGAACCGGAATTTGTTGAGGAACTCCTTGTATTGCTGGAATGGGCCGATGGTATCAGTAAATTGGAGGTCATGGCAAATGCTGACACACCGGATACCGTTACAAAAGCAAAAAAATATGGTGCCATGGGAATAGGCCTCTGTCGAACGGAAAGGATGTTTAACCAACCGGAGAGGCTTCCCATTGTCCAGAAAATGATCCTGGCCGGAACTGCTGAGGATAGACAAGATACCCTGGATCGCCTTCTCCCATTTCAACGAAATGATTTTAAAGAGATACTCAGGATCATGGGCAGTCTTCCCGTAACCATACGCCTCCTTGATCCTCCCATCCATGAATTTTTACCATCTATTGAGGAACTGATACACGAGATTGATCACCTCAAGAAATTGAGGAAGACCGTGGAGGATATGGCCGACCTCCCTGATACCCTGAAATTGCTGGATCATGAACTTCATGACAGGTATGCGGACAATCTTGATATGATTACCAATGGTCTTGCAGAGTTGAAGGACAAACATCTTGCCGAGACCCTCACTACCCCGAAGGAGGCTATGCTGCAAAAGGTTCGCTCCCTTTCTGAGACAAATCCAATGCTTGGACACAGGGGAGTCAGGTTTGGGATAACCTATCCCGAGATCTATGCCATGCAGATCAGGGCCGTTTTAGAGGCCGCCGCAGAATGTATCAAAGAGGGTTGCCCTGTTAACCCTGAAATCATGGTTCCTCAGGTGTGCACCCTGGAAGAGTTGAAGTGGGTGCACCGCTATGTCATTAAAATCCATAAAGAGGTTGAAAAGAAATTTGATATCAAAGTTCCTTACAAGTTCGGAACCATGGTTGAGGTAGTGAGGGCCTGTATGCGAGCGGGTCGCCTGGCCGAATTAGCCGA